>CBFIIG010000009.1:0-18241 GCA_965662615.1 Flavobacterium sp. | reverse complement strand
GGTCACCCAGGTTTTGGAGGATTAGACATTTATAAAGTAGAGAATAATGGCGAAGTAATGAATGTAGGAGTTCCTGTAAACTCGGCACAAGATGATTTTTCATTCAGTTATAATAAAGCAAAAAAGACTGGTTATTTTTCTAGTAACCGATCTGGAGTGGATAATATTTATATAGCCGACCCGGTTTGTAATGTAATGCCAGAAGTTTATGTTATAAATGAAATGACAAACACAGCAGTAGAAGGAGCAGTAGTAACGTTATTAAACGAAAAAGACCGCGTTGTAGGCACACAAAACAGTGCAGCAAATGGTAAGGCTAATTTTACGGCAGAATGTGATAAAACCTATACGGTACAAGTTACCAAACCAGGTTTTGAGAGTGGTTCATTTGTAATGAACAAATCGGAAGGTGGAGTAGTAGCCATTCAAGCGCCATTAAAGCCAATTACACCAATTATAACAGAGAAAGAAGTTATATTAGACCCTATTTACTTTGAGTTCGACAAAAGTGCTGTTACAGAAAGTGGAGCAGTTGAGTTAGACAAATTGGTAAAAGTGATGAACGAAATGCCAGAAATGGTTATTTTTGTAAAATCACATACCGACAGTAAAGGTAGTGATGCGTATAACAAACAACTTTCAGCACGCAGAGCAAAAGCTACAGTTGCTTATGTAGTTTCTAAAGGAATTGCAAAAGCAAGAATAACTGGTGAAGGATTTGGAGAAAGCGAGTTAAAAGAAGTTTGTGAGCCATGTACAGCAGAACAAGATGCAGTAAACAGACGTTCAGAATTCTTAATAGTTAAGAAATAAGAACAACAGCTAACAATAGCAACCAAAAAAAACGCCCTTCAATTGAAGGGCGTTTTTTTTGTTAATTATCACTTGCAAACCATTCTGCAAAAGAACTTTCTGTTTCTTGAAGACGAAGTGAAAATAGTTGAATATTATTTGGCAATCGCTTTTTAATTTTATCTGCAAAATCAATAACCATGTTTTCGCTTGTAGGTTGGTATTCTACTAATAAAATTTCATGTCCTCTTTTCAACATTTCGTTTGCTAACTCAATATGTGGTGTGTTTTTATTAAAAACAGTTGCATGGTCAAAAACATCTACAATTTCTTCTTTAACAATTTTTTTAAGATCGGTAAAGTCAATTACCATTCCATATTTTACATTAGAATTGTCTGTAATAGGCGACCCAATTACGGTTACCGATAATTTATAACTGTGTCCATGGACGTTTTTACACTTCCCATCATATCCATAAAGCGCATGTCCTGTTTCGAAGTTAAATTGCTTGGTAATTCGTATTTTGCTCATTCTTTTTTTTACAAATATAATAATTATTTAAAGTAAAATTTCTGTTCTATTTTAATCTATATTTGCTGACTTTAATTTTAGTCCATGAATCAAGAAAAACGTTTTGCTATTTACGAACAAGTCATTACCGATTTGTTAGAAAAGCAATACAGTGTAGTAGATCATTTTTTTGATGATGAAGAAGTTACTCTTTTTAAGAGTGAGCTTTTAACAGTTTATGAAGCTGATAATTTTAAAAAAGCGGCTATTGGAAATGTGTTTAACGAACAAATTGTAAAATCCATAAGAGGTGATTTTATTTCATGGATAAACAACCAAACCAAAAACGAAGCAGAACGTTTGTTTTTAGACCGAATTGAACATTTTTCGGATTACTTAAATCGTACCTGCTTTTTGGGTTTACAAACCAAAGAGTTTCATTATGCTGTATATCCAGAAGGTACTTTTTATAAAAGACATTTAGATACTTTTATGAATGATGATAGCAGAAAATTATCATTGGTATGCTATTTAAACGACGAAGATTGGAAACCAGAGTATGGTGGTGAATTGGTTATTTATAAAGATGACCACGACGTAATTTTATACCCAACAAAAGGTAGAGTTGTAATTTTTGAAAGTCAATTATTAGAACACGAGGTAAAACCTGTTATAAAACCACGTTATAGTATTACAGGTTGGCTGCGTACACGTAAACTTTAGTCTTTCTTTCTAAATGCATCTAAAGCATTTTTAGTAAAGTCCGAAAGTGCAAGTTCTCCAGATATTGCTGCTCTTTCGGATAATAAACTATCCCAATTTTCGCAATTTCCCCAAATTATTTTTTTTATTTCTGCCAATGCTAAAGGGTTGTATAAACTGGTTTTATTTATATACGAATTAAAAGCTTCATTTGCTTCGTCTAAAGTAGTGTAAACTTCTTGGTATAGTCCTTTTTCTTTAGCCCAATTAGCCGTTTGCCAATTTGTGGGATTAAGAGTTAAAGTACTCATGGCATTTGTTCCTATTTTTTTAGAAACAGCAGGTTCAATTACAAACGGGCCTATGCCAATTGCAATTTCTGAAAGTTTAATTGCAGCCGCTTCTGTTGCTATAACATAATCGCAAGCAGCTAATAAGCCTACACCTCCGCCTACGGCTTTTCCTTGCACTTTTGCAACCGTAATTTGAGGTGCTTTTCTAAGTGCATTGATAACATTTGCGAAACCTGAAAAGAATTTTTTGCCATCTTCTTTGTTAGTTATTGATAGTAATTCGTCAAATGATGCACCTGCACAAAAGGCTTTATTTCCTTCACTTTGCAAAGCGATAAGTGTTAAGTTTTTATTATCAGCTAACTTGTTTATTTCTTGCTCTAATTGTAATAATAGGTGAGAAGGGAATGAGTTACTTGAAGGATGAAAAAATGTAATTAATCCTGTTTTACCTTCAATTTTTGTTTTTATAGTTCCTTCCATTATTATCTTTTTAAACTAAAATTAGCCTTAAATGTTCTTAAAACACCTTGCTGAAAATAATCTATTTTAAACCAATAATCAGTTGAGGGTAATTGTTGTCCGTTATATGTTCCGTCCCAACCTAATTCATAAGGAGAAATTACGGTAATTAATTTACCGTGTCTATCGAAAATTGAAATAGAAGCTTTATATTCTAAACCAATGTTTTCAATGTTCCATAAATCGTTATATCCGTCTCCATTTGGAGTAAAATAATTAGGATAAGTAAGCGAAATAACTTCGTTAGATGATATTATTCCACAACTTTTTTCGTCTTTTACAAAGATAATATAACTTCCATTTTCTAAGCCAGTAAAAGTAGGACTATCTTGCCAATTTTCTCCATCTAAACTGTATTCATAATTTCCGAAACCACCAGTTGCTACCGCTTGAATAGTTGCAGTCCCCGATTCGAACAAGTCTGTAATTAACACAGCAGTTACATTTACTGGTTCTGACGAAATAGTAGAGGTGAAATTTCTAAGCGTACTACATCCACTGTCAGTATTAGTAACTAAAACGGTATAATATCCCTCATCAGTTATTTCAAATAAAGCACTTTGGTTGCCTAAAGTGTCTGTAATAGGGTTTGCAGGTGTCCAGTTGTAAGAATAGTTACCCGGCAAGGCTGGAGTTGCATTAATAAAATCATTCCCTAAGCCCGTTTCTGGATCTACACATAAAACATAATCCCCACTTGCATTTATAGTTGGCGTTGGCGTTACATAAAGTGTAATAAATTCACCTAAACCAATACATTCGTTATTAATTGTACTTTCTAAACGTACCCAAATATTTTGAACAAACGCGGTTGTGTTTCTGTAATCTGTAATGTTTGTTATTTCGTTAGTTTCGGATAAAGCTTCGTTTTCATTTTCGTAAAAACGAATTGATATACCACTTGACGTTGGAAGTTGACTTAAAATATCAGCCGATGCTAAACTAAAGTCAAAATCGTCAAAACCATCGTTTTCTAAATTATTATCATCTACATAAACATCACATTTATAAATAGGAAAGTTATAAGTTGGGTTTATTTGTGTATTGGAAACTGAAAGAGAAATACTTCCTGTGTTTGTACATCCATTATCATTCGTAATTAAAGCATAAATGGTGGTTGTTCCGCTTTCAAAACCTTGAGTGTCTAAAATTGGATTATTCGCAATTAAATCGGCAATGGATTCAAAATAAATAACTGAATTTGATGTTGTATTTGGATTGATTAATTCGTTTGCTTCGTTTAAATTGAAACTAGTGATACCATCAGAAATTGCATCGGTGTCGCATTGAAATAATGTTATACCCGAGTTAAAAATTGGAGTAGGAAGTACTATTAATTCAAAACTTCCCATTTTCTTACAACCAGTTAAATCATTTGTTAATACGTAAAAAATAGTAGTTCCTGTTGTTGTAATCGAACTAATAGCGTTTGTACCATTTTCTGCGTTTAATACTGAATCGTAATAAGCAACACTAATGTTATTTTGTCCATTAATTACCTCAATGTTTTTAGTGTTTAAGTCAAAAAAACTTTCTCCGTTTGTATTGTTTCCGTCTGTTTCGTCATCACATAAAATAAAGTCACTAACATTTGTCGTTACTGGTAATTCTGTTATTGTTATTTGTATTGTTCCAGATGAAGTAATACAAGGTGCTTGTCCATTTATAGTATATATATAATCTCCAGAAACAGCTGTGTTTGGGTCTAAAATATTATTTGTTAGTGTTTGATTCCAAGTTCCACCTGTTGTAACTCCTGTTCCAAGTAAGTCGAATAAATTTATTGGTTCATCGTTTCTACAAAGTGTAAGTGAGCTATTTGTACCAGCAAATGGTGCTGCAAATACTGTTAATTCAATGGTTACACTTTGTGTAATTGTTTCTCCAAAACAGGTTTTTGTAAATGTATATTCGTAAGATGTAGCCGTATCAACCGTTGGGTCATATATATTTGTTCCGCTGCTTAATGCAGGAATCCAAAATCCACCAGGTTCGGGGTTACCATCTAATGCTTCCAACAAATCTAAAGTTTGGTTGTCACATACATCTAAAAATGTATCACGGGGCTCACTACCAAATCCCGAATAATATCCACCAAAACCAGCTGCTCCACTAGCACCAAAAACACCAACCGCTAATGGTCCAGAAGATTCTACAACTATATTTCCTGTTAAGTTACTTATTCTATAAGATACCCATTGTGGGTTTCCTAAAACAGGCTCGGGTAAATTACTTACTGCTACTCCGTTAATAGAAAGAGTTGAACCAGTAGTTGTTAAACCAATTAATTCGCCAGAATAAGAAGTATTTCCAATTTTATTGATATCGGGTATTAAATCAATATTTGTTTGAAAAAAACAGCTTAAAGGCGGTATAAAATTTAAACCAGAAGTAGCATCGTTTGTAGAACCTGCAATAATTTGATACATGTAAATATTTTTATTGGCTTTAATAAACATATTTAAATTATTTGTTCCTTGGTATTTTGTAGCAGGTATTAAATAGTATTCACCTGCATTTAAATTAGCTGCTGGAATAATTTCATCATTAACAAAAACATCGGTATTGTCTTGAGTTGCTATTACTAAAGGCCTTTCAGAAATATTGCTTCCGTTACCTTTAACTACAATGTATTCTTTACCAATATTTTCATAACCTACAATTTGGTCTAAATTAAAGTCTTGTCCTTGTTGCTCATCGCCCATTCCTCCCATTGCATTTCCGGTATTAACGACAATTGGTTTGGTTGAACTTACTAAAGCGCCAACAAAACCGTTTAAATTTGCGGTTATATTTGTATATCCAGAAACAACAATACTTTGCCCAGCATTTAATCCAAAGGTTTGAATTGGAGCATTGTTGTTTCCGGTTGGAGTTACAAAAGTAACTCCTGTATTATAATCACTTAATGTAACAATAGTATTGTCTTCAGTTGCCATAAAGCTGGAAACAAAATTTCTAATACCCCCATTGCTATTTTGTGGCAAACTACCCAATCTAAAAGTAGTCCCTTTACCTAATCTACCTTTAGATATTAAAGATTCTGCATGGTATTGCGCTCTTACTCTAAAACTTACATAAAAGTCATCACTACCTTCTAAAATTAATCCTTTACTGGTGGGAGTACTTAATTCGTTTGTGCCAACAAACATTGTTGATGGCTGTGAATTTCCTATAAGAATTTGTACGGGATTACCTTGTGATATTGTAAAAGGAGATCCAGTTATTTGTGCTCCATTACCAGTAGTTACAGTTACTTGAAACGGAGTAGCTGATGGTGTAGATAAATAAAGATAGTGATCATTTACAGCAGTTGCCTCTCTAGCATGTAAAGGTGGTATCCAATGTTTATCACTTAATTGTGAAAATCCAATGGAACAAATGAATAAAAACACTAATTGAAAATATAACTTCATATAACGAATACTTTATTTTCCGTAAAGATAGTTTTTGCTTTTAAGAATAAAAAATTTAAACTAACTACTTTACATTAATGCCATTGATGTGCTTTTTAATGATAAAAATTAGATTAAACTAATGTTTTTTAATGTAAAAAAGACCAACCACAAAGCGGTTCTGCAGATGCTTTATTTAGTATTTTACAATATCTAAAAAATAATCCATCTGCTAAAATAACCATAAAGGGTTATGCAGATGTTAGATGCTCGGAGCAATACAATAAAGAACTTTCGAGTAATAGAGCAAATAACGTTTTTGATTTCCTTGTAAAATCAGGTATAAATAAAGATCGATTAGAGGTAATTGCTCTTGGTGAAGAAGATAATAACAACAACTCAAGCATAGGATTACAAATAGCTAGAAGGGTTACTTTTACCCTTAAATAAAAGTTAAGAATTAGTTTGAAAAAGGCAATCGTAATGTTGTCTTTTTTATGTTAAAAATTCATTCTTAATTGAACGGTTCCATTATGGATTGTTTTACCAATCTCACCACTTCTGCCCTGATAGTTTATGGATAAATCTAAATATTGGGTAATGGCTTTTTGTAAAAACAGAGTCCACGTGCTGTTTTTTGCTGCTTGTAAGCCTTCTAACATTGTAAACCCAACAGCACCATTTGCGTTTCCATCAAAAGTGTTATTTATAAAAGTATAGCTTCCACTGAAGCTAAAACCTTTAGAGCTATTTATTAATAAATTTGTTCCAATTTTAAATTGCGAAAGTGTTTCTAAATTTCCAATTTCATTCTGTTTTTTTACATAATTACCAAAAATACTACCACTAACATTATTATTTACTAAATATGTTACTTTTGGATTTAGAGTAAACGATTGGATATTAAAATTTCGGCTATTAAAATCTTCTGCTGTTAAACCGTTTTTTGTGTTTTGAATACTTAAAGATAGTTGCGTGTCATTCGTTACCCAATGTTGGTAAAGTAATTGGTGACTCTTTAATCGATTAGACAGCAAACCAGATACCAGATTATTTCGGTTTTCACTTTCTTGATAAATATAGGTTGTAAAGTGTTTTTTCTTTCCTCTATTAAAAAAAAGACTATTCCTAAAATTATAATTTAAACCTAAAGTGTTTAAAAAATCAATACTTGAAAAAGGATTAAACTCTAAATTGGTGTTTACCTGTCTTTCTTTTTTTTCTATTAAATAGGTCGTTTGATTGTAAAATTTAGAGATCCATTTTGCGCTTTTTAGTTCTGTTAATGTGGCAAAATTTAAGTTCAAATTTTGTGAAAAACCCGTTGTATGTGTTTTTATAAAATTCTGATTAGGTAAAAACACCCTAACATATAAAGCCAAGTCGGGGTAAGGAGCAATTTCAAATTCTTGTAGTTCTTGTATGCCGTTTTCGTTATAATCTATCCACATATAAACTCCTTGCCCAGGGTTTACTTCAATATAAGTAAATTCTTGTTGCGCTATGGTTCCAGAGCGGGTTTCGTAAGTGGTATTAACTTCTAAAAATCGTTTTAGGAAAGAGTCATTATAATTTATTCTACTATTTAAAGTTGCTATTTTGGGCTGGTTGTTTGTGTATTTTAGAGTTCTGTAATTTATAAATATATTTAAATTTCGGCTTTCTTTTTTTAATAATTGACTACGTAAATAAAAAACATTGGAACTGTTTACACGTTCTAAATTTTCATTTCTAATACTGTCGTTTACTCTGTATTTATAGCCAATTTGAGTATATACATTTGTAGAATCTCCAATACCGCTAAAAAAATGATTTTCAGTAAACTGCTGACTTATTGCAGTTAATTTTCCAGTACTTATTTCTTTTTCTTTATTGTTTTCTAAATTAAATTCAGTTCCTGTCCATTTATTTTTAAATTGTTTTACAAAACGATTTCTACTTCTAGTAAATTGAGAATTATGTATTTCACTTTTTGTAGAAACATAGTCTGTATTTCCTGTAAAATGAGTTTTGGCATTGTTTAAATTATAAATAAAGTTGTAGCGTTGTCCTTTAAAATTACCAAGATCTAAACGTTCTGTTTCAATTCCAATACTTTTGTTTTTAGAAAATAAAGTCTCCCAATTTATAGATAATGTATTCTGTTTTGTGCTAACTAATTGTAAAGGTAAATTCCAATTTCGGTTAAATTCTATATTGTTAACCCTTTCTATTGCATTAAAGTTCGGATGTAAATATTGCCAATAAGCATTTATTTTGTTTTTAGAACTGCCTATGTTTAAATTGTGAGATGCAGTTAGCCAACTAGCTATGCCCGTATTATTTTTATCATCTAAAGTAGAAAATAAATTATTATCGGAATTGGATGTTGCTAGTTCTGCTTCAATTATCGTATTGTTATTGGGATTGTATTTACCAAAAATAGTAGCAATTTGTTTTTTTATAGGAGGTATTAAAGCCACAGTAGGTTCGTAATTACCTTGTGGTACATTATCTATTGGCGCAACATAGGTGTAAATCTTCTCTAATGTTTGGTTATTACTCACTTTGTAGTTTCCTAATTGATCTCCAACAAATCGAAAGCGTACTTTATATAAATCTTCGTTTAAATCGGTGCTATATTCATAATAAAAAGCAGTAGAAGTATTTACTTTTTTATAGGTAATTTGCCCTTCGGGTTCTTCTGCTAAAACACCACTATCACTAAACATTAAACTGCTGTTGTCTCCTGCTTGTTGCAATACAGAAACTTGTTGTTCGCTTAAATTTTGTTGTAACGGTTGATTTTTAACATCAGTTTCGGTATAAAAATAACTCCCAATTTGCCAATTTTCTTTTTTGGTTTTAAAACCATTATAGGTTAAAAATCTTGTATAATTTCTATCGGTATATTGGTATTCAATATTTATTCGCATTTCCGATGTTATAGGGAACAAAGGAGTAAATATAATTTCGCCGGCATTATAGTCAATAATATAGTCGTTGTTTTCGCCTCTTGTTAAAAGATTTCCATTAACAAAAACTCTTTCGGAGCCTGATATTACTAATACAAATAATTCGTTATTTGGGCCTTTTAATTTATAGGGCCCTTGGTTTCCTTCGTTACCAACAAAAGTACTTTTAGCATATTGACCTCTTACTAGCGAGGCGCCATTTGTTAAGGTAGTACTACTTTGCTTACCAATTAAAATATTCGAAGAAATTCCTTGTACTTTTTTGTTAAAGTTTAAAAATCGTTGTTCTCTGTTTTCTAAAAACAAATCACCTGCTCTAATATTCCATTTATTACTAAATAGTTCTACAAATATTTGGTCAAACTCATCTAAAGTTTGCGAGTAACCATCATTTTGCAACGGAATATTACTGTCTTGTAACGAGGCTCTTATACTTACATTATTAGATAGTTTGCCTGTAATTTGCAAGTCTAAATTAGAGTTTACTGTTGCATCTTGGTTGTTCCCCACAGCTATTCCTCTGGCTAAAGTTCCTGCGGTTTGTAAACCGTCAAAAATTGGTGAAGTTGTTTTTTTGATGGGTTCTGAAATTATAAATTGATTTCCCATTTCTGTATTTATTAATTTACTATCGTCGTACCTTTGATATGTTTTTGTTAGAAACGATGGCAGGGTTTTAAAGCTAATTTGTAAACTATCTTTAATAACTATTTGTTTATTAAAAAGAATATAACCTTTTGTAAAATTTACTTCATATGCTGAATTATCGATAGCGTCACCGTTTTTAGAAACTATTTTAAAACTATTGGGATTTATGGCTGTTTTACTTAGTTTTAAAGTGTCTGAAGGAGCAACAAAAGTTATTTCTGTCTTTTCTTGGCTGTACAAAAAGGTACACCATAACAGAAATAAATATAAACAACTCTTTTGCATAACAGGTATAACTCTTTTTTTTTAAAAGTAGTATATTAATTAAAAAGAACCTCTATAAAAAACAATATTTTTAACTTTAAGATTTCACCACCAACTGAATCGTATTTCGATTAATTTGCTTTAATAAAATGGTTTTGTTTTTTTCTGTTTTTTGCTGTGCCTCTTTAGTGAAGTGTCTAATGGTGTATAAATCTACGTTGGTGTTATATTGTACTTTAAAAGTAGTTGACAATTCTTTTTTAAGCAATTCAAAATTACCATAAATATCTTCTAAACAAACCGAAAAACTAATGGCAGAATTTTGAATCATGTTTACTTTTATTTTGTGAGTGTCAAAAAGTGCAAAAACAGCACTTAAATGTTTTTCTACAATAAAAGAAAAGTCTAAAGAAGAAAGCGAAAGTAAAATCTGACTCTTTTTTAATATAAAACAAGGAGTTTCGGGTTCTAAGTCTAAACCTCTGCTTACACATGTTCCAGGTAAGAGTGGATTTAAAAACGAGTTTACATATAACGGAATTTCTTTATTCTGTAAAGGTTGTAATGTTTTTGGGTGAATAACCGATGCTCCATAAAATGCTAGTTCAATGGCTTCTCTATATGATATTTGATTGAGTTGTACGGTATCTGTAAAATAACGAGGATCAGCATTTAAAACACCCGGTACATCTTTCCAAATGGTAACACTTTCAGCATTTAAACAATAACCTATAATTGCAGCAGTATAATCAGATCCTTCTCTACCTAAAGTAGTTGTAAAATTATTTTCATCCGCTCCAATAAAACCTTGGGTAATGTACAAAGTATCTTTTTTTATAGTTTTTAAAATACTTTTTTGTGTTTTCTCCCAGTTTACATTTCCTTCCCTATAATTAGAATCGGTGTGTAAAACGGTTCTTGCGTCTAGCCAAATGTTTTGGTAATTTTTGTAATTAAGATAATGGCTTAGCAAAGTGGTAGAAACCAATTCACCTACACTAACTACTTGATCATAAATGAAAGAGTAATTTGGCGATTTAGTATGTGTTAAAAAACGTTCTAGTTCACTAAATTGAAATTCTATTGCACTAAAAACTTTATTATTTTCACTTTCAAACAAGTCTAAAGCAATAGCGTTATGGTATTTTTTTAATTCCTGAATAGCATTTTTTAATTCAGGACTTTTAAATAAATACATTTGTATAATTTCTTCTAATGCGTTGGTTGTTTTTCCCATGGCAGAAACTACCATTAAAGTATTAGTGTAACCTACTTTCTCTAAAACAGATACAACGTTTTGCACGCTTTCTGCATCTTTTACAGAAGCTCCTCCAAATTTAAAAATCCTCATTTTATAAACTATTATCTAAAAAAATCTTCATTTGTACTTCGTTCATTTGTACGGTATTCCAGTCGGTAAGTACATTTGCACCTGATTTTTTATAAAAATCGACTGCTTTTGTATTCCAGTCCAAAACAACCCATTCTATTCTTTTTACGCCTTTTTCGTAGGCGTTTTTTATTACCTCTTTATACAGTAAAAAGCCAGCGCCAGTTCCTCTAAAATTCTCCTTCACAATTAAATCTTCTAAGTGAATTGTTTTACCTTTCCAAGTAGAATAACGATTGTAGTAAAGCGCCATTCCAATAATTTCAGTATTTTTCTCGGCTACAATTACTTCAAACAAAGGAGTTTTCCCAAAACCATCTCTTACTAAATCTTCTTCAGTTACTACAACGGCATTAGGTTCTTTTTCAAAAATGGCTAATTCTATAATTAAGTCTAAAACGGCAGACATGTCATCTGCTTTAGCTTTTCTAATTTTTATCATTGCTTTAATTTTAACCTAAATTATTAGCAAATATAAGGTAAGTTAAAATATCTTATCGGATATTTTATTTTAATCACAAAAAAAAGTAGATATTTGTACTCTATAACTACAACGTTTTCGTAATGCAAAAAAACAATCAAACTTTAGGTGAATTTATAATAGAAAATCAAAATTCTTTTCAATACACTACAGGTGAACTTTCTCGAATTATTAACTCGATACGTTTGGCTGCAAAAGTAGTAAACCATAAAGTAAGTAAAGCTGGTTTGGTAGATATTACAGGCGCTGTTGGTGAGCAAAATATTCAAGGAGAAGAACAGCAAAAATTAGATATTTTTGCAAATGATGCTTTTATAAAAACATTAACTAATAGAGAAATTGTATGTGGAATTGCCTCTGAAGAAAATGATGATTTTATAACTATTGCCGGAAGTGATAAAGCACATAATAGTAAATATGTTGTTTTAATTGACCCATTAGATGGTTCTTCAAACATAGATGTAAATGTTTCTGTTGGAACTATTTTTTCGGTTTACAGACGAGTTACGCCGCAAGGAACTCCGGTAAAATTAGAAGATTTTTTACAGCCTGGTCGAGAGCAAGTAGCAGCGGGTTATGTAATTTATGGCACTTCTACTATGTTGGTATATACAACAGGAGATGGAGTTAATGGATTTACTTTAAACCCTGCAATAGGTACATTTTATTTGTCGCACCCTAATATGCAATATCCAAAAGATGGTACAGTTTATTCTATAAACGAGGGTAATTATATCCATTTCCCCGTAGGAGTAAAAAAATACATAAAATATTGTCAAGAAGAAGAAGGTGATCGACCATACACATCTCGTTATATTGGTAGTTTGGTTTCCGATTTTCACAGAAACATGATAAAAGGTGGTATTTATATTTATCCTACTAGTTCTAAAGCTCCAAACGGGAAATTACGCTTACTTTATGAATGCAATCCAATGGCTTTTCTTGCAGAGCAAGCCGGTGGAAAGGCTTCAGATGGATTTACACCAATAATGGACTTGAAACCAACAGCTTTACATGAGCGTGTTCCTTTTTTCTGTGGGAGCTTAAATATGGTTGAAAAAGCAGAAGAGTTTATGAAATCTGCATTATAACGATAAACTTTTATTTATAAATATCAATACTTTAGTTTTGTCTATTAAGCTTCAAAATCAAGTAAAAATGGCAAATAAAATTCAAGATAGTAAAACATCAAACGCGTTACCTTTGGAAACACAAACATTAGAATCTTCTCAGCGTTTAGAGGCCATAAAAAATTTAATTTTTGGCGAAAACATTCAGCAAATTGATTCAGATTTTTCTTCTCTAAAACAATTAATTGAATCTCGTAAAGAAGAATTAGAAAGCTTTATTGAAGAAACTAGAAAAGAGCTAATTTCTACAATAGACAACTTAAGCACCGAAGTTAATATTCGAATTACAGATTTAGAAGATAATTTGAATGATAAGCTAGATAATTTAAATTCTAAAAAGGTTAATAAAAGCGACTTAGGAAGCTTGTTGGTATCTTTAGGTGAAAAAATTATAAAAGGATAATTTCAATTCCCTTTTATGGAATCAAATGCACAAAAGTTAGATCAACTTAAAAATCTTCTATTGGTAGAAGACAGAGATACTATTGCTCAGTTAGAAGTAAAAATTAATAATTTAGAGCAAATTATTCAAAAACAAGATGCTCTTTCGAAGTATGTAAATCCAATAATTGATAAAAAAATTGAAGTTTTTACTGCTTCTATTCCCGAGAAATTAGGTCCTACAATAACCGAAACATTACAACGTCAAATTGTAGAATCGCAAGAATCTATAATTGAAGCATTGTACCCAATTATAGGAAAGTTAATAAAGAAATACATAAGTCAGGAGATTAAAATACTTTCTGATAAAATTAACGATCAAGTACATCGAACATTCTCTTTATCCAATTTTAAACGCAGATGGACTGCCTTTTTCACGGGTGTTTCTCAAAATGATTTAGTTTTGACTGAACTTACTAAGCCTATAATAGAACAACTTTTTGTAATAGAAAAAGGTTCCGGAATTCTAATAGCCAATTCTTCACATGAAAATAATGTAGATACGGATTTAGTAGCAGGAATGCTAACAGCAATTAAAAGTTTTGTAGAAGATGCTTTTGTAAAAGAAGAGCAAAGTTTAGAGTTAATACAATATGAATTATTCAATATTCATATTCAAAATTTTAATAAATATTATATAGCTGCAGTTATTTCGGGTAACTTTAATACTCAGTTTAAAAATAAATTAGAAAATAATTTACTTGACTTTGCCGAAGTTAATTTTAAAAACTCAAAATCTAAGCCTAGTAAAATGGTAATGGACTTAGAAAAAATAATAAATAATGAATAAAGCAACAAAAAAAAATGTTTTAGTTGGGTGTTTTGGAGTTGGAAAATCCTCATTGATAAGAAGATTTGTGAAAAATATTTTTTCCCATGATTATAAAGTTACCATAGGTGTAAATATTATAAAAAAAGAAATTACTGTAGATAATACTATCTATAATTTTATAATTTGGGACGTGGAAGGAAACGAAAATATTCAAGATTTAAGAACCTCTTACCTTACAGGTACATCTGGTTTTTTATATGTAGTTGATGCTACCAGAAAAAACACTTTTGTAAACATGAATAATGATATTGATTATTTACAAATGATGTATCCAAATGCTAAAATAATTAAAGTAGCTAATAAAGCCGATTTAATTTCTGTGGATCAAGCAGAAAGTATTTTTAGAGAAAAAGGATTGAAATTAGATTTTTACACTAGTGCTAAAACGGGTGAAAATGTAAATGATATTTTTTATGCATTAGGAGAAAAAATGATGTAATATGATTAAAGAAACAGTAAATAAATATTTTATGAGTCAAATTCAAATAATTGAATTTGATAGAGATTATGTAATTATATCATCTAATAACTCTTTTTTTAAGGTAGAAACAGAAAGTAAAATTACAGCAATACATCCGTTTTTTACTATTTTAGAATCAATAGACTTAGACTCGCCTTACGAAGAGTTTTTTTAAACTATAACATTAGATTTTGATGCCTATGTATATGTTGTTGATGTTATAATTAATACTGGTGATAAAGAGAATTTACCTTTTGTTATTATTTATAATAACAGCATTTTGTACGAAGAATTGCAACAAGTTACACAACGTAAAAACGAGTTGTTTTTAACCAATTTTTACGAGTCGGAAAAAAACATACAGTTAAACAAAGAAAAATATTTTAAAAATCATTTTTTAGCTAATATTAGTCACGAATTAAAAACGCCAATTTCGGGTATAATTGGTTTAATTGACTTATTTAAAAAAGAGAAATTATCTTTTGAACAGCAAGAGTTTGTAAATACTATTTTACAATCGATGTATCATTTAAACAGAATAGTTTCTGATCTTTTAGATTTGTCTAAAATAGAATCGGGTGAATTTAAAATTATAGAATTGCCCTTTAATCTATCGGATGTTTTTGTAAATATAGAAAAGGTTTTTTTACAAAAGTTTTTTTTAAAAAATATCGAGTTTAAAATTATAAAACATCCTAATTCTGCAAATTTATTATTGGGCGATAATAGTAGAATTATTCAAATTATAACAAACTTATTAGAAAACGCTTATAAGTTTACCGAAAAGGGAAGTGTAGAATTAGAAATTTTCACAGAACCTGTTTCTCAAAATAAGGTAAACTTAAACATAAGAGTTACCGATACTGGAATGGGTTTTGACACCAAAAACAATAAACTTTTATTTAAAAGTTATGCAAAATTACACAATAAAAACATTGAAGGATCTGGTTTAGGACTTTCTATAATTTCGCAAATAATAGAATTATTACAAGGCGATTTTAAATATGATTCTACACCTGGAGAAGGTTCTACCTTTAATGTGAAATTGCCATTAAACATTCAGAGTGGTGTTGTTTTTGACAATAACTCAACTTCAAGAACGTATAATAAAGAAGATTTTGGCGATAGAAAATTCCATGTTTTAATAGTAGAAGACAACGAAATTAATCAAATTGTATTAATGAAAATGCTACTTAACCATGGTGGTTTTTATATAGATTTGGCAAATGATGGACTTCAGGCAATTGATAAAACCAGAATTAACAGTTACGATCTTATATTTATGGACATACAAATGCCTAAAATGAATGGGGTAGAAACAATAGAAAATATTAGGTTTGTTAATGAAGATAAAACGCCAATAATTGCAATTAGTGCTTTTGATGCCGGTGATTTAGAACAAAAAAGCAGGTCTTTAAACGTAAATGGCTACATAGTAAAACCATATAACAAAAATCAATTATTTTCAGAGATATATAAAGTTTTAGAGATATAAAAAAAGCCTTCAAATTTTTATTTGGAGGCTTTTTCATAATTAATAATTTTATTATTTATTCATGTGTTGCATTTCGTATAAAAACGTATCTAAATCCACGTTTAAAATTAACAATGACAATGCTTTATCTACAATGTACTTTATGTTACTAGGAGTAAAACCTAAAGCCAAACCAAATCGAGTTAAAATAGCATGTTGTTTTGGACCTAAAATATGATCTGCATATACCATTCTTGATAAATCGTACAAACGCTCTAAGCGCTGCACATGTAATACAGGAGGGTTAACAGGGTATTTAGTAGGGTTTTCTAAAATTTCTTGGTATTCTTGTTCAGAAATTTCTAAACGAATAGCTACTCTGTCTAAAAACGTTTTTTCTTCTTCGGTAATTGCACCATCAGAAAGGGCAACACGAACTATAGATGCAAAATGACTTTTGTTACGGTCTTTAAATCCGCTATCGAATAAATCTGAAAATGACATATATTATATATTTTGAATTGCAAATATACTTTTATTTCAATTTTTATAAAATAATTTGACAGCTTTTATTTATTAAAATTAGTTTTTGATAAATAAGTTGTAATTTTGAAATTCAGATACTTACTTTATGAATGAATTTATTTTATACTTAAAACTTGGATTGGAGCATGTTTTAGATGTTTCAGCTTTAGATCATGTACTTTTTTTAGCTGCATTAGTAATCCCGTATTTATTTAAAGATTTTAAACGAATACTTTTATTGGTTTCGCTTTTTACTTTAGGACATACATTGGCTTTATTTTTATCGGTATTTAAAATTGTTCAAGTAAATGCTAGCTTTGTAGAGTTTTTAATTCCTGTAACTATTGCAATTACAGCATTGTATTATGTTTTTAATTCTAATGGTTCTAAAGCAAAAAACTCTATTTCTTTTGTGGCAGGTGTAACCCTTTTTTTTGGATTAATACATGGTTTGGGTTTTTCTAATTATTTTAAAATGATGGTTGCAGATAATTCTTTTGATGTAATTATTCCACTTATTTCATTTGCACTAGGAATAGAAGCAGCTCAATTAATAGTTGTTTTTATAGTATTATGTGTTTCGTATATTGCACAGCATTTTTTACGTTTTTCTAAAAAAGAATGGACACTTATTTTAGCAGCATTTATTTTAGGAATGGTAACACCAATGTTTTTAGAAAGTGAAATATGGAAATAGATAAATTAAGTAAAGCAAAACAAGAACGCTACGATAGAGCTTATTTGCGTATGGCAAAAGAATGGGCAACACTATCGCATTGTAACCGTAAGCAAGTTGGTGCTATTATGGTAAAAGACAGAATAATAATTTCTGACGGATACAATGGAACACCTTCTGGTTTTGATAATTGTTGTGAGGATGCCGAAGGTTTAACACAATGGCACGTGCTACATGCCGAAGCAAACGCTATACTTAAAGTAGCTCGCTCTACACAATCTTGTGAAAACGCAACGTTATATATTACACTTTCGCCTTGTAAAGAATGCAGTAAGTTAATTCATCAAGCAGGTATAAAGCGTGTGGTGTATGCAATGGATTATAGAGATACTTCGGGAGTTGATTTTTTAATTAAAGCAGGTGTTGAGGTAGATTTTCTACCGTTCGAATAATATGAAAAACAAAATATTTTTTCCCTTTTTTATTGCAGTTTCAGTTGTTGTAGGTCTTTTTATAGGAAATAATATAAGCGCAAATTCTACTGCTTTTTTTTCAAATTCTAGTAAGTCTAATAAAGTAGAGCAGCTGATAGAATTAATTGATAAAAATTATGTAGATAATGTAAATACAGATTCTATTTTAGATGTTGCTGTCAATCAAATTATGGAAAGTCTCGATCCGCATTCGGTTTATATTGCTCCCAAAGAAGCTGAATCTGTTGCCGAGTCTATGCGTGGTGATTTTGTAGGTA
>CBFIIG010000008.1:24087-28916 GCA_965662615.1 Flavobacterium sp. | reverse complement strand
CAAAAAAAACAGAGTTATAAAAAGGAAATAAATTCTCATATGTTATCCTTTATATTCTTTTACGGCTTCTATAAATGCTTTTGCATGATCAACTGGAACCGTTGGTAAAATACCATGCCCAAGGTTTACTATTAAGTTGTCTTTACCAAATTCATCTATCATTTCGTGAACCATTTTTTTAATGGTTGGTATAGGTGAAAACAAACGCGACGGATCAAAATTTCCTTGAAGCGTTTTTTTACCACCGGTTAAATACCTTGCATTTTTAGGCGAACACGTCCAGTCTACTCCTAAGGCAGATGCTTTAGATTTTGCCATTTCGTCTAACGCAAACCAACAGCCTTTACCAAAAACAATTACCTTAGTTTCTTGCTCTAAAGCGTTTACAATTTGCTCAATATAAGGCCAAGAGAAAATGTTATAATCTTGTGGAGACAACATACCGCCCCAACTGTCAAAAACCTGAACAGCGTTAACTCCTGCTTTTACTTTTTCTTTTAAATATAAAATAGTGGTATCTGTTATTTTTTGCAATAAAGCGTGAGCTGCTTCGGGTTGAGAGAAACAAAATGCTTTGGCTTTATCGAAACTTTTAGATCCTTTTCCTTCAACAGCATAACAAAGTATAGTCCATGGTGAACCTGCAAAACCAATTAATGGCACTTCGTTATTTAGCATTTCTTTGGTTAATTTAATGGCATCCATTACATAACCTAACTCCTCATTTATTTCGGGAATATATACTTTAGCTACATCTGCAGCAGAGCGAATTGGGTTGGGTAAAACCGGTCCAATATTGTCTTGCAACTCTACCTCTATTCCCATGGCTTGTGGAATTACCAAAATATCCGAAAATAAAATGGCTGCATCTGGTTTTACAATTCTAATAGGTTGAACGGTAATTTCTGATGCTAATTCTGGTGTTTTACAACGGGTAAAAAAGTCATATTTGTTTTTTAAAGCCATAAATTCAGGTAAATATCTACCTGCCTGACGCATCATCCATACGGGTGGACGCTCCACTGTTTCGTTATTTAATGCTCTTAAAAATAAATCGTTCTTTATCATTTTTTCTTTAATTTTCTGATGTTAAAAAATAGTTTTCTACCTGTTTTACAACTTCTAATTGAGTTGTTTGGTGAGCTACTATTGTATTTTTACTGTATTCTGATGCTTTTTCTGCTGTGGTATTACCAATGCAAAATAAAGGCTGGTTTTTAATTTTGTTTTTGCTGAAAAAACTATCAACGGCAGACGGACTAAAAAAAAGTACAGCGTCTATGTTTTCTTTTATTTCAATTGGTGTTAAGGCTGTTCTATAGGTTTGAATTTCTATGTAACTCTTGTTGTGTTCTTTAAAAAAACTTGGGATTGTATTTCTTCTTAAATTCCCCGAAAAAAACACAAAATCATTAGCGTTTACTATCGGTTTTAAATCTTTTATTAAATCTGCAGCATACTGTGCAGAGAAAAGAACTTCAAATCCGTTTTCTTCTAAAAAAGACTTTGTATTATCACCTACACAACAACATTTGTTTTTTTTAATTTGATTAATTGCATCATTTAAAAGCACACCTTTAACAGCGTTTGTACTTGTAAAAATAGATATTGCGTTGTTGTATGTGTATTTAAAATTGATGAAAGCAATAGAAATAAAGTCGTAATCTAAAACACGTAATCCGCTAACTTCAAGTTGATTTCTTAAAATTGGAGATAACGTTTTTGTGCTTACAACTGTTTTCATTTATTTATTCTTCTCCTGGCTCTTTAAAGTCTTCACAATAAAACGATATGTCGTCGTTGTTCCCGTAAACTACTAAAATATCATCTTTTTCTAAAACCGTATCCGATGTTGGGCGACCAATGGTTTGTTTAACTATGGTTTTTTTGCCTATTAAATTTCTCTTTTCCTTTTTTCTAATAATAGTAATTAAGGTAAGCCTATATTTGTCAATATTATCTAATTCACCCAACGTTTTCCCGTGAAACTCATCTCTAGATTTTACTTCAGAGATGGTAAAATTATCGTCTAATTGATAGTTTTCTAAAGTAGTTTTAAAGTTAATTTGCTTGGTTAATCTGTCGGCACTTTCTTGCTCTGGGTGAACAATACTGTAAATTCCCATAGCTTCTAAAACTGTATCGTGTATTGGCGATAACGCCCTACTAATGATTTTTACATCGCTTAATTTTTTAACAATAGCCGTTGTAATAATGGCAGCACCTTCGTTTTCACCAATACCAACCACTACTTTGTCGGCATCTTTTAAAGGCACAGCGTCATAGGCCAACTCGTTGGTAGAGTCCATGCAAATGGCATGGGAAATTTTATCTTTTACCAAGTTAATTTTGTCCATTTGTTTATCAATACCAATAACTTCGTTACCCGTTTCGGTAAGACTTAATGCCAATGACATTCCAAAATTTCCAAGTCCAAAAACAATTACTTTCATACTTAAATTTGATTAGTTAATCAATAAATTCTCTCTAGGGTATTCGTAAAACTGATGATTAATTTGACGTAATAACCCAATCATAAGGTTTAACATTCCTATTCTACCAATAAACATAGTTGCAATAATAACATATTTGCTCGGTTCACTTAAAGTTGGTGTAAAATTTAAACTTAAACCTACTGTACTATATGCCGAAAAACACTCAAAAACTACTGTTAATAAAGGCGTGTCTTTCGGTTCTAAAACCAATAATGCCATTATAGAAATGCCTATAACAATTAACGAAATACATAATATAGCAAAAGCTCTAGTTGTAGATTCGCTGGTTACTCTTCTGCCAAAAAGCTGAATACGGTTTTTACCTTGTGCAACTGCAAAAATATTTAGTGTAGCCAAAGCAAAAGTACTGGTTTTTATACCACCTCCTGTTGATGCTGGCGAAGCACCAATCCACATTAAAAATATAATAAATAATAATGATGGAACGGTAAACTCTGAAAAATCTAGCACATTAAAACCGGCTGTTCTGGGCGATACCGCACTAAATGTAGCGTTTGTTATTTTACCAAAAGTAGTTTGGTGTAAAAGCAAAGTGTTGTTGTATTCCGACAAGAATAAAAACACAGTTCCACCAACTAATAAAACCAAAGTAGTTATTAAAACAATTTTAGTATTTAATGTAATAATGTGTACTTTTCTATGGATGTGCTTTTTCTCAAAAAGCTCAGCAATGTAATTTTTTATATACTGATAAAAGTTAAAAATAATATTGTGGCCTAAACCGCCAAAAACAACTAGTATCATTATAATCCATTGAAAATAATAGTGAAAACGTATGTTCGTATCGTAAAAACCGTCAGACAAAATAGAAAAACCTGCATTACAAAAAGCAGAGATAGAATGAAAAATGGCAAAGAAAAATTTATTATCGATGCTTACTATGTCAATAATAGAAGTATAAATAAAAATAGCACCAATAAGCTCAATAGAAAGCGTGAAAATAACAACATTAACAGCTGCTCTAAACACATCTTTTAACCCTTCTGAAGCAATAAAATCTTTCGTATTTAGTCCTTCTTTAAAACTAGAACCGCCCCTAAAGAAAAAAGCAAAGAACGAGGTAAATGTTAAAATTCCTATTCCACCCAATTGTATTAAGACTAATATTATGGTTTGCCCAATTATTGTAAAATCGTTTGCTGTATTTAAAACGGATAAACCGGTAACACATACTGAGCTAGTAGCCGTAAAAATAGCATTTGTAAATGAAATTCCGTTTGTAGTTGCACTTGGCAACATAAGTAAAAAAGCGCCCGAAAGAGCCAAAATTATAAAACTTCCTACAAAAACAATGGCAGGATTAAAGTAGATATCGTAAATATGTCTGACCAAAACCATTAACCTCAGTAAGAAATAAAACACCAAACCACCTTCTAAAACCGGTTTTACTTTTTGTAAAATATAATCGAAACTAAAGTCTATATTTATTAGAGTAACAATTAGTGAAATGGCAAACATTATAGATAAAATAATAATGTTAACAGTTGCAATTTGTTTGTGTGATTTTTTGCAATAGGTAAGCAATTTAGCCACATTAAAAACCATTAATAGACCACTTAAAACAACTAAACCTAAAATGTGTGGTTTAGTATAATTTTCGTCAAAGTCGTAACCAAAATCAAAGACAATAAAAAGTAAAACGATGATATCGAAAAAACGGTAAATGTTATCTATTAGCGATAGTTTTTTCATAACTCTACTTAACTTTGAGTTCTTTTTTAAGTTTTTCCATGAGTGGTTTTGCTCCCGTATTTAATAACTCCGTAGCCATTTCTGTTCCAAAGCTTTTATAAGATGCTAAAGTACAGCTTTTTTTAATGCTAAACTGCTCTTTGCCATCTAAGGAATGTAGCGTGCCGTGAAACTCTACCCTGTCATTTTCTACAGTTGCTAAAGCACCAATTGGAGCCGTACAACCGCCTTCTAAAGTTCGTAGAAACTGACGTTCTATGTGAGTACAAATTTGCGTTTCGGCATGGTTTAATTTGCTAACTTTTTCACAAACTTCTGTATTTTTTTCTAAACCAACTATAACTATCGCACCTTGAGCAGGAGCAGGAACCATCCAATCTAATGCAATGGCATCGGCTGGATTTTCATTTAAACGCTCTAAACCAGCAGCTGCAAAAATAGCACCTTGCCAGTTATTATCTGTTAATTTTTGCATGCGAGTCTGAACGTTTCCACGCAAATCAACAACGTTATGATTTGGATATTTGTTCAACCATTGGGCTTTTCTTCTTAAACTACCTGTTGCAATTGTAGCCTGATTGTTTTCTTGTAAAAAAGCGCCTTTGTCTTTTGTAATTAATA
>CBFIIG010000008.1:0-23987 GCA_965662615.1 Flavobacterium sp. | reverse complement strand
AAAACCGCCAACTGAATTACACCAAAAGGCAATTGCGTAGGCACATCTTTCATAGAGTGAACCGCAATATCAATTTCATTGTTAAGTAAAGCAATATCTAACGTTTTGGTAAAAATACCCGTTATGCCTAACTCATAAAGTGGTTTGTCTAAAATTATATCTCCTGTAGATTTTACAGCAATAATTTCTGTTTTATAGCCTAAATCTTTTAATTGATTTGCAACTGTATTGGCTTGCCAAAGGGCTAATTTACTATCTCTTGTCCCTATTTTTATTATTTTACTACTCATTTTGAACAAGGGATTCAAGGGCGTTTTCTGGCATTAAATTAAATACACTATTTATTAACGCAATGCTTTGGTCCACTTGGGTGTCGTCATTTTTAAGATGACTCACAAAATGATTGGTAATTTTTTGTATAATTTTATTGCTAATTAATTCGGCTTGTTCTTCGTTAAAGTCAGCTTGTTTTTTTCGTTGATTTTGAATTTCTTTTGCTTTTATAGCCGCCATCTTTTCTTTTAACGAGTGTATGGTTGGAGCAAATTTTCGGTCTTTTGTCCAGGAAATAAATTCTTCACCTATTTCTTCAATAATTTTTTCGGCATCTGGAATAAATTGCTTCCTTTTTTCTAGCGTTTCATCTGTCATTTGCGAAAGCTCATCTAAATGCACCAAAGTAACCAAGCTGTTGTTTAAAACATCTTCATTTACATTTTTAGGAATTGAAAGATCTAAAATTAATAAGGGTTTTTTTAACGAAAGTAACGCTGCGTCTACTGTTGGTTTTTGAGCTCCCGTTGCAACAACTAATACATCTGCTTTTTGAATTTCTACTGGTAAATCACTGTAATCTTTTACATTTAAATTGAATTTACCTGCTACTTTTTCGGCTTTATCTTTAGTGCGGTTTACCAAAACAATGTGTTCGTTTTTAGAATGTTTTACTAAATTTTCACAAGTGTTTCTTCCAATTTTACCCGTTCCAAAAAGAAGTATGTTTTTCTGTCCAACATCGGGCACGTTTTTCATTATATATTGCACAGATGCAAATGAAACCGATGTTGCTCCAGAGCTCAAATCAGTTTCGTTTTTTACTTTTTTACTTGCCTGAATAACCGCATTTATCAATCGTTCTAAATGCGCATTAGTAACTCCTGCATTTTTACTTTCTACAAAACCAATTTTTAGCTGAGAGATAATTTCAAAGTCGCCTAAAATTTGGCTATCTAAACCTGTTCCTACTCTAAAAACATGATTTATGGCTTCTTTGTTTTTATAAACGTAAGCACATTTTTGAAACTCTTCTACCGTTCCATTACTGTTTTCACACAACAATTTTATCAATTGAAATGGGTGTTCCGCAAAACCATAAATCTCGGTTCTATTACAGGTAGATGTAACCAATAAAGCCTCTATTTCTTCTTGTTTTGCTTGTTGTAAAAGGCGTTCTTTTGCAGCTTGATCTAGGCTAAATTTACCTCTCATTTCTGCATCAGCCTTTTTGTAACTTAAGCCAATTACATAGAAGGTAGTATGTTTATGTGCTGGATTGTTTTTCATTTTTATGCTCTTATTCTAAAGCAAAACAAAAGTAAGACTATGCGTTTAATAAAAATAACGCTCAAAGTACTTTTTATATCGCAAACAGAATTTTTACTTTTATTCGTTTTCTTTACTATAAAAATCACTACTTTTGTAATGAAATCAATTTCTAAGAAGCAATTTGTTTAGAACGATTCTAAATAAAACGGCTTGCTTTTGTTTAGAAAAAATGTAAAAAAATACCGCTGTGAGTTCAGAAGAAGAAATTAAAATAGAACCCGATATTACGTTAATTCGTTTTCAAAACGATAGCGAATCACTATTAAACATAGAGAAAAAGGTGAAGTTAGGACTTATTCAATTTCACTTTAATTTAAAAGGCACAGGTAAATTTGTTTTTAATAATGGTAATTATGCTTTGGACTTAAACGAAGAAAAAACATTACTTCTTTATAATCCGCAAAAAGATTTACCCATACAAATGGATGTACAACCGCACAGTTGGATAATTACTGTTTTAATTTCGATTAAAAAATTACACACTTTATTTTCTAGCGAAGCAGAACACATTCCCTTTTTAAGTGCCGAAAACACAGAAAAAAAATATTATGGGGAAGAAAATATTAGTCCGAGCATGGCAATTGTGCTAAACCAGATTTTTCATTACAACCAAAACTCCTCTATTAAAAACTTATATTTAAAAGGCAAAACCTACGAGTTATTAAGCCTGTTTTTTAATAGTAAAGAAGATCCAAATGCGGAAAATTGTCCGTTTTTAGTAGATGAAGAAAATGTACTAAAAATAAAAAAAGCCAAAGAAATTATCATTCAACAAATGGCAGAACCGCCAAGTTTACAAGAACTAGCAGACCAAGTAGATATTTCGCTTAAAAAACTAAAAGCCGGTTTTAAGCAAATTTATGGCGATACGGTTTACAGTTTTTTGTTCGATTATAAAATGGAATTTGCTCGAAAATTACTTGACAGCGGCTCATATAATGTTAATGAAGTTGGCCTAAAGATTGGTTACAGCACATCGAGTCATTTTATAGCTGCTTTTAAAAAGAAATATGGCACAACGCCAAAAAAATATTTAATGAATTTAAATTTAAACGTTTAAAAACGCCCTTAAAAACATGAGCAACGAGGTAGAACATTTGCTTTTCAATGCTTATGCCGTTAAAACAAAAACAAAGAATAGAAAATAAAAAATTGATAGAATAAAAAACCTACAACATGAAAAAAGGAGTATTATTAGTTAATCTTGGTTCACCAAAAAGCCCAACCGCTAAAGATGTTAAACCCTATTTAGATGAATTTTTAATGGACAAATATGTAATAGATGTTCCATTTTTGTTAAGAGCTTTACTTGTGCGTGGAATTATTTTACAAACACGACCAAAAAAATCGGCAGCAGCGTATGCTAAAATTTGGTGGGACGAAGGTTCTCCGCTAATTGTTTTGTCTAAAAGATTGCAAGCAAAAGTTCAAGAGCAAGTGAGTGTTCCTGTAGAATTAGCTATGCGATATGGCGACCCAAGTATAGAAAGCGGCTTACAAAAATTAAGCGACCAAGGCATTACAGAAGTGTTGCTATTTCCTTTGTATCCGCAACATGCAATGGCTTCTACCGAAACCATTTTAGTGTTAGCAGAGAAACTGAGAAAAGAGAAATTTCCACACATGAGTTTTACCATTGTACCTGCTTTTTACAATCAAAAAGACTACATAAGAGACTTGTCTAATTCTATAAAAAGCCATTTAGAAACTTTTGAATACGACCACTTATTGTTTTCTTACCACGGAATACCTGAGCGTCACATTAGAAAATCGGATATCACAAAAAGCCATTGTAAAATAGACGGCAGCTGTTGTAACACGCCATCGCCAGCACATGAGTTTTGTTACCGTCACCAATGTTATGAGACCACTAAACAAGTGGTAGAATTTTTAGGTCTGGAAGAAGGAAAATACAGTCAAACCTTTCAATCGCGCTTAGCGGGTGACAAATGGTTAACGCCATATACAGATGTTGAAATTAACAAAATGCCTGCAAAAGGAATTAAAAAGCTTGCAGTAGTAACTCCAGCTTTTGTGTCGGATTGTTTAGAGACTTTAGAAGAAATTGCTATGGAAGCGAATCACGAATTTAAAGAAAATGGCGGTGAAGAGTTTTTAGCTATTCCGTGCTTAAATGATTCTGATGATTGGTGTAAAACACTAAGTCGTTGGGTAGATCAATGGGCTTTTCAAAACGAAGAAACTAAAGCATAATGGCAGTATCCTCGAAAGAGTTGGGTAGTTTACCTATTTCAAAACTATTACTAAAACAATCGGTTCCAGCGTCTATTGGTATATTATTTATGTCGGTAAATATATTGGTAGATACTATTTTTGTGGGCCAATGGATTGGTTCATTGGCAATTGCAGCCGTTTCGGTGGTGTTGCCAATAACTTTTTTAATTTCGTCTTTGGGAATGGCAATTGGTATTGGTGGAAGCTCAATTATATCGAGAGCATTAGGAGAAGAAAATCCAGAAAAAGCCGTTTTAACCCTTGGCAATCAATTAATGCTTACCCTGCTTTTAGCGGTAAGTACGGTTATAATAGGTACATTTTATATGCACGATATTTTATTGCTTTTTGGTGCAAACGGTGACATAATGGAACCCGCCGAAGCCTTTTTTAAACCTGTATTATATGCTGTACCTTTTTTAGCATTATGCATGATGGGAAACACAGTAATAAGAGCAGAAGGCAAACCAAAATTTGCTATGATAGCTATGATAATTCCGGCATTTTCTAATATTTTTTTAGATGTACTATTTATAAAGTTTTTCAATTGGGGCATTTTTGGAGCTGCAATGGCAACTGCTATTTCTTATTTTATCTGCTTTAGCTTTATTGCTTGGTTTTTTATTTCTAAAAGTGAATTGCGTTTAAAAATGCAACACTTAAAATTTGACACAGAAATAGTTAAAGAAATTGGCTCTCTTGGGTTTGTAACCTTTGCAAGACAAGGCGTAGTGAGCCTTTTAGCTATAATAGTAAATCACACTTTGTTTGTTCATGGAGGCGAATGGGCAGTAAGTGTTTATGGAATTATAAGTAGAATGTTAATGTTTGCATTATTTCCTATTTTAGGTGTAACGCAAGGTTTTTTACCTGTAGCTGGTTTTAATTATGGCGCAAAAAAACACGACCGAGTACAAACAACTATAAAATTAGCCATTACATGGGCAGCGGCTTTAGCAACTGTAATTTTTATAATTATATTGTTTTTTGCAGAACCTATAGTTGCTGTTTTTACCACCGATGCAAAAATTATTGAAGAAACACCAAATGCATTACGTTGGATATTTGCGGCATCACCAATTATTGCAGTTCAATTAATTGGAGCTGCCTATTTTCAGGCGGCAGGAAAAGCAAAACCAGCATTGTTTTTAACACTTACCAAGCAGGGTTTTTTCTTAATCCCGCTTATCTTAATTTTACCTTCTTATTTGGGTCTTTTTGGCGTTTGGATAGCTTTTCCAATAGCCGATGTTTTATCGACTTTGGTTACTGGTTTGTATTTAAACTTTGAATTAAAAAAGAAAAAAAACGAGAATTATGGAATATAACTACTTAAAAGCATTGCATCTTATTTTTGTAATTACATGGTTTGCGGGTTTGTTTTACATTGTTCGCCTTTTTGTATATCATGCAGAAGCAAAGACAAAATCAAAAATAGAACAAGACATTTTAATTCCGCAATACCAATTAATGCAATACCGTTTGTGGTATATAATTACTTGGCCAAGTGCAATTTTGGCTAGTGTTTTTGCGTATTGGATGTTGTTTTTTACACCTACAGGTCAGGCTTGGTTGCAAATGCCATGGATGCACGTAAAATTAGGTTTTGTTGGATTGCTTTATTTATACCACTGGAAATGCCACCTAATTTTTAAACAATTACAAAAAAACGAAGTTAAAAAAACAGCTGCATTTTTTAGAATTTGGAACGAAGGCGCAACTATAATTCTGTTTTCTGTGGTTTTTTTAGTGATTCTAAAAAGTGCCATTAACTGGGTGTTTGGCGTTATAGGGTTAATAGGGTTTTCTGTACTTTTGATGTTAGGCTACAGACTTTACAAAAAAATTAGAGAAAAATAAACTACTCCGATTTTTCTATTGTAAATGAAAATTCTGAACCAATACCAAAGGCACTTTCTACATACATTTTTTCGTTATGCCCTTCAATAATATGTTTAACAATAGCTAAACCTAAACCAGAACCACCTTCAGATCGGGCGCCACTTTTATCTACTCTATAAAAACGCTCAAACAAACGTGGAATATGCTCTTTGGCAATTCCCTCGCCGTTATCTGTAACTCTTACAATTAATTTGTTATTTACCAGGTTTTCAATTGAAATTTCTGTAGTTCCTTTTTTCTTACCGTATTTAATTGAGTTTACAATTAAATTGGTAAGCACCTGCTGTACTTTTTCTTGATCGGCATTTACCCAAATTGGTTTTAAATACTTTTTATCAAAAACAAGTGAAATGTTTTTTTTAGAAGCTCGCATTTCGAGTAAATCAAATACATTTTGAACCAGTTCTACTATGTTAAAACGGCTAAAGTCCAAATGAATATCACCTGTTTCTAATTTAGAAATCATGTCTAAATCTTTAACAATATAGATCAATCGCTCCACTCCTTTTTCTGCTCTGTCTAAATATTTATTTAGCATTTGTGGGTCTTCTTTGGCTCCGTCTATAAGTGTCATTAAATAACCTTGAACTGTAAATAAAGGTGTTTTTAATTCATGTGAAACGTTCCCTAAAAACTCGCGTCTGTATTCTTCTCTAATTTTTAAGGTTTCTATTTCTAATTTCTTGTCTTTTGCAAATTTTTGCAACTCTTCAGTTAAAGTTGCCATGTTTGTTGTAATCGGTTGACTACGAAGCGATGTATTCTCTAGTAATGAAATATCGTCATATATCTTTTTAATTCTTCGATAAATGAAACGTTCAACCCTAAATTGTATTAACAAAAAAGAAAAAAGAAACAGTAAAAAAGAAAAAATAATTATAAAAGCGATGTGTAAAGGCTGGAAAAAAAAATGATAACACAGCAATATTGCAGAAAATATAATGGCTATATAACCTGCAGATTTGAAAGCAAATTTGTATGATTTTTTAAAACTATATGCCATTAAATTTCAAACTTATAGCCCACTCCTTTTATGGTTTTAAAATAGTCATCGCCAATTTTTTCTCTCAATTTTCTAATATGTACATCGATAGTTCTTCCTCCAACAACAACTTCATTGCCCCAAACCTTATCTAAAATTTCTTCTCGAGTAAACACTTTTCCTGGTTTAGTGGCTAATAAATAAAAAAGTTCAAATTCTTTACGTGGTAAAACAATCTCAACTCCTTCTTTAATAATTTTATACTCTTCCCTATTAATTTCAATTGTGCCTACATGTAAAACATCTTTTAGTTGTTCTGTTTTATTTAGTCTTCTAAGCAACGATTTTACTTTACCAACCAAAACCTTTGGCTTAATAGGTTTAGAAATATAATCATCTGCACCCGCTTCAAAACCTGCAAGCTGAGAATAATCTTCGGCACGAGCTGTTAAAAAAGTAATAACTGTATTGTCTAATTCTGGCATTTTTCTCATTAGCTCACATGCCTCAATGCCGTCCATTTCGGGCATCATAACATCTAAAATTACTAAATGTGGTACTATGCTTTTTGCCAGCTTAACCGCATCTTTTCCATTAGTTGCAGTACTAACGATATAACCTTCTTTAGATAAATTGTATCCTACTATTTCTAGAATATCTTCTTCGTCGTCAACTAATAAAATTCTAATGTCGCTCATGGGTGCTAATGTTTTTTTGCAATATTAGAGTAAAAATAAGCATTTTAAACTTATTTATTAACGGTTTACAATAATTTAACTTCGTAACAATTTGGTAACACTCACCGAACCTAATAGTAATATGTGTATAACCTTTAGGTAATACGTTAAACGTTTCTTTGCAAAAATTTTATATTCAAAACGATGAAAACCAAATCATTATTATTTTTATTCTTATTTTCTGCATTAAGTTGGGCGCAAAACGGAACTGTTAGCGGAATTATTTTAGACAAAGAATACAACAACGAACCTTTAGCTTTTGCTAATATATCTGTAAAAGGAACAAAATACGGATCTTCTACAGACATGGACGGTAAATACAGTATAAGTTTAAAACCAGGTTCTTATACTTTAATAGTAGCATTTTTAGGTTATGAAACAGCTGAAATACCTTTTACTGTAAAAGCTGGCGAAAGAAAAAAAGTTGATTATACTTTAGAAGCTAGCGGTGTACAATTAAGCGATGTAGTTTTAGTACACACTGTTTCTAAAGAAAGTGAAACTGCATTATTGCAAGAACAACAAAAAGCAGTAGAAATTAAACAAGCTATTGGAGCAGAAGAAATTTCTAAAAAAGGAATTAGCGATGTGGCTGCCGCAGTTGCAAAAACAACCGGAATTAGTAAACAAGAAGGAAGTGGAGGCGGATTGTTTGTTCGTGGACTTGGAGATCGTTATAACTCTACAACCATGAATGGTTTACCTTTGCCATCGAACAATCCATCTAAAAAAAATATTGATCTTGGTATTTTCTCTACTGATATTGTAGAATATATAGGAATTGATAAAACATATAGTTACAAAAACTACGGAGATTTTGGCGGAGCTAATATTGATATTGTTTCTAAAAACTATAGAGGTTCTGGTCTTTTTGAAATTGGAACAGGAATGGGAGTAAATTCAAATGCTATAAACCAAGAGAATTTTTATTTACAAGATGGGCCTTCAGCTTTTGGATTCTCAAATGAAAAATACCCAAATAACCCTTTTAGCGGTTATAACTTTAACACTAGCTGGAACAAACAATCAACTACGCCAGTAAACGGATCGCTGTATTTAAGAGGTGGAGATTCTTATAATATAGGCGAAAATGGTAAATTAAGTTTTTTCTTAAACGGTTCTTTCGATAATGGATACAACTACAAAGAAGGGGTTGCAAGAGGTTCAGTATCTACTCAAGGTGTAGCGAAAAGAGATTTGTATAAAAAATCGTTTAACTATACTACAAACACAAACCTAATGGGTAACATAAACTATAAAATTAATAGCAACCATACTATTAGTTTTAACAGTATGATGATTAACTCTACAACACAAAAACACGAAGAGTATACTGGAACTATTGATATTTTTGATATTGCTCCAAATGGAGGTGGTTTTATTAGAAGATCAGACTTTGACAGAACTACACTTTTAGTGAATCAATTACTAGGTTCTCACAAATTATTTAAAGATAGAGTAGATTTCAATTGGGGACTTTCTTATAACGACATGAATAATGTAGTACCAGACCGTATGGTAAATACCTTTATTCCCGTTGATGATGATGGCGATTTAAATATATTAATGCCTTCTCAAAATAACAGATCTGAAAATCACCGTTTTTTCTCAGAATTAAAAGACCAAGAATTGGCAGGTAATTTTGTTTTAGACTATAAAATAGGAAAAAATAAAGAAGACGATACGTTTAAAGGTAAATTAACCGCAGGTTATAGTGCTAGGTATAAAGAATTAAACTTTGGAGCAACTCAATTCAATTTCGACATTAACCAATCTGTAGACCAACCAACAATAGACCTAAACAACATCGACGGCTATTTTAATAATACCAACTTTAATAACGGAAACTTTAGCATCTTTACCTTTAACGGAGGTATTGGAAATCCTATTGCTTTAAAACCACAAACTTTTGGTGGAGAACAACTTATTAGTGCTGGTTTTGGTGCTTTCGAATACCAATTCAATAAATTATTTGTTATTGCTAGTGTAAGAGGAGAATACATTTTACAAGACATTAATTTTGACACAGCTATAAAGCCTTTTGGTAAAAATAAGTTCGAAGCTATAGAGGTTTTACCCTCTTTAACGGCTAAATACGAATTAAACGAAAAGCAAAATATTAAAGCAGCAGGAAGTAAAACTTATACTTTACCTCAATTTAAAGAAAGAGCACCGTTTCAGTTTGAAGACGTAACAACTTTATATGTTGGTAACCCCGATTTATATTCTTCTACCAATTATAATGTAGATGTTAAATGGGAATACTTTTTCGGAAAAGGAGAACTGTTTTCAGTAGGAACTTTTGGAAAAATGATTCAAAACCCAATTAACGAAGTAACAATTGCATCTGCAACAAATGATATTTCGTATATTAATACAGGAGAACAAGCTACAGGTTATGGTGTTGAATTAGAATTAAGAAAAAACATTTTTAAACGTGAAGATTTGGCTTTAGAAACAGAAACAAGTCTTACCAGCGGTTTAAATGTTTCTTACCTAAACACAGATCAAGATTTTAACGCTCAAAAAGTAGTTAAAGAAACCGACTATAACGTGTTTTTCACAAACAAATCTGGTCGATTAACAGGAGCCTCAGACTGGTTAATAAATGCAGATGTTAGTTTCAACAAACAATTTAAAAAAGACAATAACATACAAAGTACATTAGCTTTAACTTACTTCTCAGACCGTATTTTTGCAATAGGTACAAACGGCAGGGGCGATTTAGTAGACTCAGAAGTAGTTTCTTTAGATTATGTTTTAAAGTACAATGTTAACAAACATATTGGCTTTGGTTTTAGTGCTCGTAACTTACTAGACCCAACAATAAGCAGAACACAAGTAACCGAAAATGTAATTGTTGACTCCTTTAAGAAAGGAAGAAACTTTAGTTTTTCTATGAAATACCAATTCTAAACTTTTAATTAACATTAAATTAAAAAAAGGAGTAACAATAAGGTTTACTCCTTTTTTTATTTAATAAACGCATAACATTCACATAAAATTAAAACAACCTATACGTTATAAATTTGCTTCATATTATTAAACCAAATAAAACAAAAAATGAAAAAATTAATTTTATCAACGCTAACAATTTTAGCACTTAGTGTATCATCTTGTTCTATATCAGAAGACAATAATGATACATCGAATGAATTTGTAGTTAACCCTTTAGACTTTAAAGGTACAATTCCTTCTGGAACTGTTGCAACATTAAACGCTGGAACTGTATACAAATTAACAGGAGCCTTAGTAGTAGAAGCAAATGCAGTATTAACAATTCCTGCAGGAACTCGTATTGAAGCAACTGGAGGTACTGCTGCTTACATAGCAGTAGCACAAGACGGTAAAATATTTGTAAACGGAACTTCAAATGCACCAGTTGTAATGACAAGCGGAAGCGCTAACCCTGCCCCTGGAGACTGGGGAGGACTAGTTATATGTGGAAGAGCTATTACAAATAAAGGAGGAGCAAACGGAGAATCTGCAACAGCAGAAGTTTCAGACCTTACTTATGGCGGTACAAACAACGCAGATAGTTCAGGTTCTATAAAATATTTAAGAGTAGAATATACAGGAGCTGCTTTTACAAACGATAAAGAATTTAACGGAGTTTCTTTCTTCGGAGTAGGTTCTGGAACTATTGTAGAATACGTTCAAGCATACAAATCAGGAGACGACGGATTAGAGTTTTTTGGTGGTGCAGTAAACGCTAAATACATCTTAGCAGTACATTCAGAAGATGACGCATTAGACTTTGCCGATGGTTTTTCTGGATCTATAGAATTTGCAATGGTAAAAGATGTTGCTAAAGCAGGAATAGAAGGTTCTAATAACGGAGATAACTTTGCGGCTTTACCTTTAACAAATGTTACTTTAAAAAACATATCTTTAGTAAAAGGAAACTTAGCAGGTTCTGAACACGGAATGTACATCAAAGAAGGTGGAGGTAAATGGAATGCTCAAAACATATATGTTGCAGATTTTGCAAAAGGTATTAAAATTAAAAATGCAACAGATGACGCTCCTGCAAATGCAAATGTAGATGCTGGTAACATTACTTTTAATCCAATACAATTTATGAACACTCCTGTAATGTCAGAATATGCAGGTGCTAATACTACTTACTTAACAGAAGCAAACAATACAGGTGCTGGTAATGGCGCTGGTGCTCCTGCTTGGGCAGCTGGTTGGGCAGTAGGTCTATAATAACAAAACATCCGAATTTTAAAACCCTCCTTTTGGAGGGTTTTTTTATACCTAAAAATAAAAAAACACTGATAATTAGAGGTTTAATTTAAAATCTTTACCTTAATTTAAAATTGAAAGCAGAACAAGTGTTATAATTTTTTTATCTTTGTAGAAATCATAAAAACAAATACAATGAAAAAAAATTACTTTTTATTACTTTTACTTATAACTAGTTTTGGTTTTGCACAAAACTTAATGACAAATGGTGATTTAGAAGCTTGGGACAATACAACCACGCCAACTGGCTATACTTTAGTTCAAAACATTGAACAAGAATCAACAATTAAACACGGGGGGACTTACAGTGCAAAACATACTGGCGGAACAAAAAAACTTGGACAACAAGTAGCTGGAATAGTAGAAGGAAATTCTTATGAAGTTTCAATTTGGTATAAAGTTGATGCTAATACAGGAGATGGAACAGATGCTCGTATTTGGTCAAACTTTAGAGATGCTTCTGATACAAACATTACTGACACAGCTTCTGAAGGTGCTTTAAAAGGCCCAGATAACGGATATTTTGATAATAATAATGGCGACTGGACGAATTATGTAGCAACAGTTATTGCACCAGTTGGCGCAACTTCATTAAACTTTGAGCTTAGAACGTACGGAAGTGCAGTAGTATATTGGGACGATATGTCTGTAACTTGTACAACTTGTGGTTCTGCACCTACAATGGCAATAGCTTCACCTGCAAACAACTCTGTTTTTGCACCAAGCACAACAGAATTAGATGTTACTTTAGCAATAAACAATTTTGTTGTAGCTAATCCTGGTTCAGGTGACGGTCACATTCACTATTCTTTAAATGGTGTAGCACAGCCAATGGTTTACACAAATGATTCACCTATAAATGTAACTGGTTTAGTTCCTGGAACACACCAATTAATGTTTATGTTAGTAGATGATAACCACGATCCAATATCTCCTGCAGTAAACGCAACTTTAGATTTCGAAATTGCGTCTTATACAACCGTTGCAGACTTAGCTGCTTTACGCGCAGATGTTACAGCAAACGGAGAAGGTGGCTATTATGAATTAACGTCTATGCCTGTTATTACTTACGCTAGAGATACGCGTAACCAAAAGTACATTCAAGATACTTCTGCAGGTATTTTAATAGATGATAACGACGGCGTAATTGCAACTGCAATGGTAATGGGCGATGCAATATCTGGATTAAAAGGACAAGCATCAAGCTACTTAGGTGTGTTACAACTTGTTCCAACTGTAGATGCTTCTATAGACTCAAGCAACAACACAATTACACCAGAAACAGTTACTGTTGCTGATTTAGCTGCAAACCACGAAGATTACGAAAGTGAATTAATTATGTTGAGTTCAACAACCATAGACGAGGGTGACGGAACAGCAACATTTGCAGTAAACACAAACTTAAATTTAGATAATGGTTCTTTAATATTCAGAACTATGTTTGCAGAAGCAGATTATGTAGTTAACGCTGCAGTTATACCACAAGGCCAAATTCCTTTTACTGCTTTAGTTGCCGAATTTAACGGAACTCCTCAAGTAGTAGCTCGTAACTCAGCTGACTTTGCAACTAATTCAACTGCAACATTCACAAACAATAACTTTACAATTTATCCAAACCCTTCAAAAGGAATGGTAACTGTAAAAGCAGATAACTTAACTAGTGTAGCTGTTTATAACACATTAGGTAAAATGGTTTTATCTACAAACCAAGCTATTTTTAATACTGCTAGTTTGCAAACAGGTATTTACTTTGTAAAAGTAACTGCAAACGGAGCAACTGCTACTCAAAAATTAATTGTTAAATAAAACAATACCTTTTATTAATTAAGGCTGCCAATTGGCGGCCTTTTTTTATGGGTGCTACCCTAAGGGTCGGGCTATTCGCTATATCTTTTATTCCGCAAAGCTCCATAAAAGGATGCCGCTACTATCCCTAGCACAAAACCATTAGTATAAAAAAAGCCCAATCAAAAGACTGAGCCATTTTCTCGAATTAATAAAGAATTATATTTTCGGACCTGCTTTTACAAGCTCTTTCCCTTCTTTGTTATCTGTATATTGCTCAAAATTAGCAATAAATTTTTCTGCTAAACCAGTGGCTTTAGCTGTCCAAGTAGCAGCATCGCTGTAAGTATCTCTTGGGTCTAAAATAGCCGAATTAACCTCATCTAATGCCGTTGGAACTTCAAAATTAAATACAGGTATTACTTTCGTTGCTGCTTTTTCTATAGAACCATCTAAAATGCGGTCAATAATTGCTCGTGTATCTTTTATAGATATTCTTTTACCAGTACCATTCCAACCCGTATTAACCATATAAGCTGTAGCGTTGTGTGCTTCCATTTTCTTCACCAACTCCTCTCCGTATTTGGTTGGGTGTAAAGACAAAAATGCTTTTCCAAAACAAGCCGAAAAGGTAGGTTGAGGTTCTGTAACTCCTCTTTCTGTACCTGCTAATTTGGCTGTAAATCCAGACAAGAAGTAGTATTTAGTTTGCTCGGGGGTTAATTTAGAAACTGGCGGCATTACACCAAAAGCATCTGCCGTTAAAAAGATAACTTTAGTTGCATGACCTGCTTTAGAAACAGGTTTTACAATGTTTTCTATATGATTTATAGGGTACGAAACACGTGTGTTTTGTGTCGCAGAACCGTCAGAAAAATCAATTTTACCATTGGCATCAACTGAAACGTTTTCCAATAAAGCATCTCTTTTAATAGCTCCATAAATATCGGGTTCGTTTTCTTTACTTAAATCTATTGTTTTTGCATAGCAACCGCCTTCAAAATTAAAAACACCATCATTGTCCCAACCGTGCTCATCGTCTCCAATTAACTCTCGTTTTGGGTCGGTAGAAAGTGTTGTTTTTCCTGTTCCCGAAAGACCAAAAAATACGGCTACATCGCCATCTTTACCTTTATTGGCAGAACAGTGCATAGATGCAATTCCTTGTAAAGGCAAATAATAGTTCATCATAGAGAACAAACCTTTTTTCATTTCACCTCCGTACCAAGTTCCACCAATTAACTGAATTTTTTCGGTTAAGTTAAATGCAACATATACTTCAGAATTTAAATTGTGTGCTTTGTAATCTTTAAAACTGGTTTTAGAACCGTTCATTACAATAAAATCAGGTTCGCCAAAATTAGTTAACTCTTCTTCTGTTGGACGAATAAACATATTGGTTACAAAATGAGCTTGCCAAGCAACCTCCATTATAAAACGCACTTTTAAACGGGTATCTTTATTTGCTCCACAAAAAGCATCTACCACAAACAGTCTTTTTTCAGAAAGCTGATTAACTGTTGTCTCTTTTAAAGCCGACCATGTTTCTGTAGAAATAGGCTTATTATCATTTACTGCCTTGTCACTTGTCCACCAAATAGTGTCTTTTGTTACGGCATCATTTACAATATACTTGTCTTTTGGAGATCGACCCGTAAACTCGCCAGTTAAAACGTTTACAGCATCTAGTTCTGTAAGCTGACCTTTTTCAAAACCTACTAAAGACGATTTTACCTCTTCGTCGTATAACATATCGTAAGACGGATTGTGTATAATTTCTTTAACGTTTTTAATTCCGTATTTTTCTAACGAAATCGTTTTCGTAATTAGGGTGTTATTTTCCATAAAATAAGTTATGTTGTTATGTTGAAAATTTCTACAAAATTAAGAATTTATTTTAAAATAGGGTTAAAAAACTATTTTTTTGCAATAATTGCATAAATAAAGTACAACCACGAAGAAATTAGCAATAAACCACCCAAAGGTGTAATAGGTCCTATAAATTTTGTTTTAATATTTGATATTGTTGCAGTCGCTAACAAATAGATTGATCCTGAGAAGAGTAACACGCCAAAAAAAGCTAAGTAAAAAACAACCGCCTTTTCTTTACTCGTTAACCAAGTAGATTGTGCTACAAAAAGTAAAAAAAGAGCATGATAAATTTGATACCTTACACCTACTTCAAATGAATTTAATTGAGGTTCTTCTATTACTTTTTTTAAGCCATGCGCGCCAAAAGCACCTAACATTATAGCAATTACACCTAAAAAAAGGGCTGTTATTATAATTTTCTTTTCTAGCATTTTTAAATTTATTTATACAAAGATACTTCATACAATTGTATTTTAAAATGAAAAACAAGAGTATATTTTTGTTTTAAAAATAACATTTACCTAAGTTTGTGTTATAAAAAACCTCTCATTTTACATGAAAAAAATACTACTGATAGGCGCTGGTAGATCTGCTTCTAGTCTTATTCAATACCTACTTATTAAAGCCAAACCATTAAATATTGAGCTTACTGTAGCCGATTTAAATTTTGATTTAGCTACAGAAAAAGCCAATGGGAATTCACATGCTAGAGCTATTGAATTTGATATAAAAAACAAAGAACAAAGACAAGAGGAAATAAAAAGAGCAGACATAGTAATTTCTATGTTGCCTGCTTTTTTACATACCGATGTGGCTATTGATTGTGTGGCTTTTAAAAAGAGTATGGTTACGGCTTCTTATATAAGCACAGAAATGCAATCGTTACACGATGCCGCTGTTGAAAGCGGAGTTGTGTTAATGAACGAAATTGGTTTAGACCCAGGTATTGATCATATGAGCGCCATGAAAATGATGGATAACGTTAGAGAACAAGGCGGGAAAATTTTATTATTCGAATCGTTTTGTGGTGGTTTAGTGGCACCAGAATCCGACACTAATTTATGGAATTATAAATTTACCTGGAACCCGCGTAATGTGGTTTTAGCAGGACAAGGTGGCGCGGCAAAATTTATTCAAGAAGGCACATATAAATACATTCCTTACAACAAACTATTTAGAAGAACCGAGTTTTTAGAAGTTGAAGGCTATGGAAAATTTGAAGTATATGCCAATAGAGATTCTTTAAAATATCAAAACATTTATGGTTTAAATGATGCGCTTACTATTTATAGAGGAACTATAAGACGCGTAGGTTATTCTAGGGCTTGGGATATTCTGGTGCAATTGGGTATGACAGACGATTCATATACAATGGAAAATTCTGCTGAAATGACTTACCGCGAATTCACCAACTCATTTTTGCCTTATCACCCAACAGATACAGTAGAAATAAAACTACGTCATGCTCAAAAAATTGACCAAGATGATATTATTTGGGACAAACTTTTAGAATTAGATATTTTTAATGCCGACAAGTTAGTTGGGTTAGAAAACGCTACTCCTGCTCAAATTTTAGAAAAAATATTGAGCGAAAAATGGACTTTAGCACCTAATGATAAAGACATGATTGTTATGTATCATAAATTAGGATATGAGCTAAACGGCGAAAAAAAGCAAATTGATGCTACTATGGTTTGTTTGGGCGAAGACCAAACTTATACATCAATGGCTAAAACCGTTGGTTTACCTGTTGCTATTGCAGCACTTAAAATTTTAGACGGTACAATTGCCACTCCGGGCGTTCAGTTACCAATTTCTAAAGAAGTGTACAATCCAATACTTAAAGAGCTAGAAGATTACGGCATTCACTTTAAAGAACAAGAAGTAGAATACAAGGGCTATAACCCCGACGTACTTATAAAAGCATAAAAAAATCGGTTAGAAAATTCTAACCGATTTTTTGTTATTTTTTAAAAAGCTTTATTAAACCTCTTTTATTAATAAAATTACCTTCTGTTCATGTAAATCATAACATAATACAAAAGCGTACCTATAGATCCTATGGCTGCAACTAAATAGGTTCTCGCTGCCCACTTTAAAGCGTCTTTGGCGCCGGCATGTTCTTCACGGGTAAGCATGTTTTTGTTTTCTAACCAAGCCAAAGCTCTGTTACTTGCGTCATATTCTACAGGTAATGTTACCACAGAAAACAAAGTTGTTGCAGCAAAAACAGCTATACCAATTAATAATAACCCTGGAAAAACATTAATTAACATAATTCCTGCCAGTAAAATCCATTGTACAACTTTAGACGACAAACTTACTATTGGCACTAATTTAGAACGCATAGTTAACCAAGAATAAGCTTGTGCATGTTGCACAGCATGACCTACTTCGTGAGCAGCAACAGCGGCTGCCGCAGCATTACGTTCGTTATAAACTACATCGCTTAAATTAACGGTTTTGTTCGCAGGGTTGTAATGGTCGGTTAAACTACCTGGTGTAGAAATCACTTTTACATCTGTAATTCCGTGATCTGCCAACATTTTTTCGGCAATTTCTGCACCACTCATACCATTGCGTAATTGCAGTTTCGAGTATTTTTCAAATTTACTCTTTAACCTACTACTTGCCAACCAGCTTAAAAGCATAATCGCTCCAGCCAGTATCATATAACTCATTCCCATAGTATTTGTTTTAAATTATTTTAAGTTAAAAATACAAAATATAGCTCAACTATAAAATAAAACCGTTTTAAAGTAAACTTATACCAAACACAAACCTATTATTGCCCGATTCTTTTACTGGATTTGATATAGAGGCAAAGTCGCTTTTGTATTTTCCGTTGGTTAAAGCAAACTCATATCCTGCATTTAAACGAAGGCTAAACCATTTGTCTCTAAAAACATAAACCGCTAACGATGGCCCTGCGTATAACATGTTGTTTCTAATATCTAAATGATTACCCGATGCTAAATTTAAATTATCTAAATCATACGTATTTCCTTTGGTAAAAATATCGACCTGAGAAGTTGCATAAGTTAATCCTCCACCTGCAGTAATAGCCGCTTTTTCGGTATTTAAAAAGTTATAATGGTAACGACCACGTAGTGAGAAAGTATATTGCTTTGCTTCGGAAGTTGCATTGTCATTTTTCCCATAAGCAAAACCAAAATCTAAAGCACCCGAAGTTTTTTCACCCATAACATCAAAACCCATTACCCATTCTAATAAATTGTTGTTTAAAGAAGAAATCCCAGCGTTATTTAGTTTTTCGTTTAATGCAAAATTATCATTTTGAATAAAGTTAATCCCCCATGCAAATTCCACTTTTGGTTTTTTAGACTTTAAAGAGTCTTGTTCTTCGGTGTCGTCTTGAGCAAAAGCCGAAAGGCTTAAAAAGCATAATGCAAATACTAGTTTTTTCATAAATACGTTTTTAAAATTAAAAAAGTCGAGATTAACTCTCGACTTCAAAAATATATAAAAAATTGAAATATTTACCCTACCAAGTTAATTATTTTACCAGGTACTATAATTACTTTTTTAGGTGTTGTTCCGTTTAATTGAGCAATTGTACGTTCGTCATTTAAAATAATTTCTTCTATTTGCTTTGGGTTTAAGTCTAAAGGCAATTCAATTTTAAAACGCATTTTACCGTTAAAAGAAACCGGATACTCTTTACTGCTTTCAACTAAGTATTTTTCTTCAAAAACAGGAAATGCAGCTGTAGAAATACCAGTTGTATTGCCCAACATGGCCCATAATTCCTCTGCAATATGCGGAGCATAAGGCGAAATAAGAATTGCCAAAGGCTCTAAAACATCTTTGTGGTTGCATTTAAGTTGAGAAAGTTCGTTTACACAAATCATAAATTGTGAAACCGAAGTGTTAAACGAAAAGTTCTCTATGTCTTCGGTTACTTTTTTAATGGTTTTATGCAACGACTTGTACATTTCTTTGCTTGGTTCTGCATCTGTGATTTTTACACCTTCTTCGTCTGCATACAGTCTCCAAAGTTTCTTTAAAAAACCAAAAACACCTGTAATACCAGCTGTATTCCATGGTTTTGCTTGTTCCAATGGGCCTAAAAACATTTCGTATAAACGCAAAGTATCTGCGCCGTATTCATTGCAAATATCATCTGGGTTTACTACGTTATATTTAGATTTCGACATTTTTTCAACCTCTCTGCCTACTAAAAATTTGCCGTCTTCTTCTAAGATAAATTCAGCATTTTTATAATCTGCATACAACGGGTGGTTTTTGAATTTTTCTATATCTAATTCGTTTGTAATGTCATTTATCACTGCCAAATCTGCGTGGATAGGCTGAACATTTTCTCCTTCCGTTTTACCTTTAGAAAAAATGGTTTTACTATCTTCTGAACGATACACAAAAGCCGAATTACCCAAAATCATTCCTTGGTTAATTAGTTTTTTAAACGGTTCTTCTGTTGAGGCAAAGCCCAAATCGAATAAAAATTTATTCCAAAAACGAGCGTATAACAAATGTCCTGTTGCGTGTTCGCTTCCACCAATATATAAATCTACATTTTGCCAATAGTCTAAAGCGGCTTTATTAGCAAACTCTTCGGTGTTGTGTGCATCCATATAACGCATCCAATACCAAGAACTTCCCGCCCAACCAGGCATGGTGTTTAATTCTAAAGGAAAAACAGTTGTGTTATTTATTAAATCGTTGTTTACAACTTCGTTTTTTTGTGTGTCCCAAGCCCAAACCGTTGCGTTTCCTAGAGGTGGCTGACCGTCTTCGGTAGGTAAATATTTTTCAACTTCGGGTAACGTAATAGGTAAATGTTGTTTGTCTATAATTTGTGGCAAGCCATTTACATAATACACAGGAAAAGGTTCTCCCCAATAACGCTGACGCGAAAATACAGCATCGCGCAAACGGTAATTTGTTTTTCCTTCACCTTGGTTTATTTCTTCTAAAGCGGCAATGGCTTTTTTGGTTGCTTCTTTATAGGTAAGTCCATTTAAAAAATCAGAGTCAACCAATGTAAAACCTTCTTTTGCGCCAAAAGCAGCTTCGGAAATATCTTGATCGAATATATTTTTAATTGCAGGCATACCTTCTTTTCCTTTAAAGAAATTAGCAAAGGCATAATCGCGTTCGTCGCCACAAGGTACTGCCATTACAGCTCCTGTTCCGTAACCTGCCAAAACGTAATCGCCTATCCAAATAGGCACAGGTTCTTTGGTAAAAGGGTGTTCTGCATAAGCACCTGTAAACACACCCGAAATGGTTTTTACATCTGCCATTCGCTCACGTTCCGAACGTTTTGCGGTTGCTTCTATATAGGTTTCAACGGCTTGTTTTTGTGCTTCGGTTGTAATTTTAGCAACCAATTCATGCTCTGGTGCAAGTGTCATAAAAGTTACTCCAAAAATGGTGTCGGGACGTGTTGTGAAAACTTCAATAAAATTTGTTTCAGGTTTCAGGTTTAAAGTTACTTCAGGTTGCGTTGAAACTTGAAACTTAACTGTTGCACCAACCGATTTTCCAATCCAATTGCGTTGAGATTCTTTTAATGATTCTGTCCAATCTATGGTTTCTAAACCTTGCAATAAACGTTCTGCATAAGCCGAAATTCGCATAGACCATTGGGTCATTTTTTTACGAACTACTGGATGTCCACCGCGTTCTGATACACCGTTTATAATTTCGTCATTTGCTAAAACCGTTCCTAAACCAGCACACCAGTTTACTTCGGTTTCTGCCAAATATGCAATACGGTAATTTAAAAGTATTTTTTGTTGTTCTTCGGCGCTAAAAGCATTCCATTGAGCGGCTGTAAACATAGGAACAGAATCTTCGCAAACGGCTTCTACGCCAGCGTTTCCTTCGGTTTTAAAAACATGAATTAAATGTTTAATATGAACCGCTTTATTTGCATGTTTACAATAATACGCATCAAATAATTGCGAAAATATCCATTGGGTATGTTTGTAATAATCGGCATTTGAAGTGCGTATTTCTCTGCTCCAATCGAATGAAAAACCTATTTTGTCTAACTGCTCACGGTAACGTGAAATGTTAGTTTTTGTAGTTGTATCTGGGTGTTGTCCAGTTTGTATAGCGTACTGCTCTGCGGGTAAACCAAAAGAATCGTAACCCTGCGGATGCAATACATTAAAACCTTGATGGCGTTTGTAACGCGCAACAATATCCGAAGCAATATAACCTAACGGGTGCCCAACATGCAAACCTGCTCCAGACGGATAAGGAAACATGTCTAATACATAATACTTTGGCTTGTTGCTGTGGTCTTCTGCTTTAAAGCTTTGGTTTGTTGCCCAGTATTTTTGCCATTTGGCTTCTATTTCGTTCGGATTGTATTTCATATAACAACTGTTACTTTTATTAATATGCCTTAAATTTTGTCTTTAGCCCAGATAGGAGCGGCATCCTTTTATATAGCGAAGCGGTATAAAAGATACAGCGGATAGCTGGAAAATGAATTGTAAGTATGCCCAACATTTTGAGCTGCTTAAAAGACTAATTTTTTGTTAAATTTTGGTGCAAATTTACGTTTATTGTACGAAACATAAAACTTTAGGCGTTATATTATCTATTAACCGAATTTCTTTTTTATTTTTACAGCATAATTTACATTTCTATGAGTTCTTCTTTTGAAAAGTACAACCAACGTAGATTGGTTTCTTCTTATTTTTCGGTGGTTTTGAGTATTTTTTTGGTACTCTTTTTATTGGGCTCTTTGGGCTTGTTTGTGATTAATTCTACCAAAATGAGCAACGAGTTTAAAGAAAATATACCTATGACGGTGTTTTTTAAAAACGAAGCCAGTTCAGAATTATTAGCCGATTTTGACAAAGAAATGCTGAAAAGAAACTTTATTAAAGACATTGTTTTTGTGCATAAAGATAGTGCTGCAAAAAACAATGTAGATATTGTGGGCGAAGATTTTATGTCTTTTTTGGGTTTTAACCCTTTAGAAAACTCTTTCGATATTCATTTAAAAGGTGCTTATGTTGAAAAAGACAGCATAAAAGCAATTGAGCGTTTAATTAAAAAGAACGCCATGGTGTCGGAAATTGTGTATGACAAGCAATTGGTGGATTTAGTAAACGAAAACATAAAAAAAATTAGTTTTTGGGTATTGGTTGTAAGTATTGCACTTATGGTTGTTGCCATGTTATTAATAAATAGTTCGCTCCGTTTATCTGTTTATTCGCATCGTTTTACCATAAAAACCATGCAAATGGTGGGTGCTACCAAATCTTTTATACGTAAACCTTTTATTTGGCGAAGTGTAAAACTAGGTCTTTTGGGATCGTTTTTGGCGTTAATTGGCGTTGTTGGTTTGGCGGTTTATGTTGATTCGGTTTATCCGAGTTTGGGTATAATGAAAGACTATGTTTCTTTAGCAATAATTGTTTTTGGAGTTTTAACTATTGGGGTTCTAATTACTTGGGTAAGCACTTATTTTGCTACGCAACGTTTTTTAAATTTAAGAACGGACGATTTATATTAAAAATAAAAATTATGAATACAGAAAACAACAAGCCCGCTTTTTTATTTGAAAAGAAAAACTATACTTTTTTACTTATTGGCTTAGGAATTATAGCCTTAGGGTTTATTCTTATGGCAGGCGGAGGTAGTGAAGATCCGTCGGTTTTTAACGGCGATGAGTTGTTTAGTTTTACACGTATTAGATTAGCTCCTACAACAGTAATTGCTGGTTTTGCTGTAGTGATTTATGCTATTTTTAAAAAATAATAAATGACTACTTTTCAGGCTATTGTTCTTGCTATAATTGAGGGTTTAACAGAGTTTTTACCCGTTTCTAGTACAGGACACATGATTATTGCTTCGTCTTTTTTTGGAATTGCTCAAGACGATTTTACTAAACTTTTTACCATTGTAATTCAACTAGGAACCATACTTTCGGTATTGGTTTTATACTTTAAACGCTTTTTTGTTAGCTTAAACTTTTACTACAAATTGTTTGTGGCTTTTATACCTGCTGTGGTATTAGGTTTATTACTTAACGATTTTATAGATGCACTTTTAGAAAACGTAATTGTTGTTGCCATTTCTTTGGTTTTGGGTGGTGTTTTATTGCTTAAAGTAGATGGATGGTTTAAAAACTCTAAAAGTGAAGAGGTTACCTATCCATCGGCTTTTAAAATTGGACTTTACCAATGTTTGGCTATGATACCTGGCGTATCGCGAAGTGGCGCTTCTATTGTAGGGGGTATGAGTTTGGGCTTAAGCCGAAAGGCCGCTGCTGAGTTCTCTTTCTTTTTGGCTTTGCCAACTATGCTAGGTGCTACGGTAAAAAAATCATACGACTTTTATAAGGCTGGTTTTGTGCTTAACGAAAGTCAAATAAACTTATTAATTATTGGAAACATTGTTGGTTTTTTAGTCGCATTAATTGCCATAAAATCGTTTATTGGTTTTTTAAGTAAAAACGGCTTTAAATGGTTTGGCTATTATAGAATTGCCATTGGTATTGCTATACTTTTAATTCACTTTTTTATACAACCCCTTATTATTGCCTAATGACTGAAGAAGATTTTTTGACAGGACAAACCCTATTAATTGACAAGCCGTTAGAATGGAGCTCTTTT
>CBFIIG010000007.1:23989-30155 GCA_965662615.1 Flavobacterium sp. | reverse complement strand
CTATAGATGGATTAAAAGTCATTTGACCGCCTTGTTTATCGTCTTTCATGTATCGTAAATTTAAAAAACTTACAATACCATTTTCAACATCGTTGTATTGCCAACGGTTTAAAAGATTTATTTGTTTTCCCAAAGGGTTATCTAAAAAACCATCATTATTCATGTCGTTTTTTGCATTTCGGGTACTTCCGTGGGCAAATAACGTACTGCTTAATTTATCTGAATATTGATTATTAAAATGTGCATTTAATTCGTAACGACCATCGGCACCTGCATATAAATTGTTAAAAAAAGGAATGTCGGTTGCAGGTTTTAAAAGCTCATAGTTTATTTGACCCGAAATACTTTCGTAACCATTAATTACACTTCCTGATCCTTTAGTAACCTGAATACTTTCTACCCAAGTTCCTGGAATAAAAGAAAGTCCATACGCTTGCGAAGCGCCACGTACTGAGGGAATATTTTCTTCTGCCATTAAAATATAAGGACTGGTTAAACCCAACATTTTAATTTGTCGGTTACCTGTAACAGCATCGGCAAAATTTACATCAATGGACGGATTGGTACTAAAACTTTCGGAAATATTACAACAAGCTGCTTTTAGCAATTCTTTTTGTCCCATAACCTCTGTATTGGTAGCGGTGTAAAGTGAACGAGTAGTGCTTTTTTTAACTTTAGAAAGGGTAACTTCATCTAAACTAAGTTCTTCTTGAAGCACAATTTTTAATGTTTCATTAGAAGTTACGGTTACTTTCTGGGTTTTAAAACCCAAATAACTTACTATTAAAGCATTTGTTTCGGTTGTTTTTTCTAGGGTAAAATCACCTTCAAAATTTGAAGTTGTACCTAGTTTTGTGTTTTGCCAATAAATATTAGCAGATGGAATGGGATCATTATTTTTATCGACCACTTTTCCTGTTATTATTTGTTGAGCTTGAAGCGATAATGCAAAAAACAACAAAAAAATAAAACTGTATTTTTTCATTTTTAAAATATATTTAATTATTACTTATTTAGAACCTAAAAAGGTTAAAAGCAGAAATTAAATATCGTAAAAAAGCTGTTGAGAGAATAAAATATAAGGCGGTGGAGCATTTGCTCTATGCTTATTTTTAGAAAAATTAGTTTGAACAAAATGTTCGTTTTCAATAAAATTTAATTGCTTCACTTCTGTTTTAAAAACAGCTTGAACAAAAACAGGCAAATCTACGTTTTGAAAACCAAAAGGATCTAAATCAATGTCGTTTTCTACAACTAAATCGGTACAACAACTGCTGTTTTCATTTTCTACAGCACAAGCACAAACTGGTTTTTCGTTGCAATTTTCTGCATTAGAAAAAACATGAACCGCCAAAGAAGGCAATGCTGAATGGCAAAAATGTGCTTTAATATGAAACGCCATATTGGCAAAAACCAATACGAAAACAAAAAATGTAGCTATTTGTTTTTTTACGTTCATAGAACAAAAGTAGGTTATTTATCTAAAAACTAAGTGTTTAATTATGTTAATTTTTTGTGATAATAAAACGCAGGCAAAACCAAAATAAGTAAAATAGGCTGTATTAAAAAGCGTCTTACGTAAAATAAAAGCATTGCATAACTAGGCGAGTACAGCTTTATAATTATAACCAAAGCTAAGGTTAAAACTAAGAACAAAACAGCATATAGAAGCATACTTATTTTTAACATTTTTACATCTCTAAAAACGGCAAAAATTACCCAAAAAGACAGGGCGGAATTCAATACAAAGCGAAAACTTATACTTGCTATGTATTTAGTAATATTTAGATTTGGCAAAGGTTGATTTTGAAAATTCTGCTTATAAAACAATAATAACGGATCGTAGAATAAATTGTATTGAAAATGCCTTATAAAAACAAAACACACCAAAGCCATGGAAACTACAAAAATCGAAATAATATTATTTTTTTTGAGCCACATACTTTGTAAATTTATTCATCCATACCAACCATAGTAAAACTACAAAACCATAAATTATAAGCGGAAAAACCAAATCGTGTAAAATTTCGTTATAAGTTGGGTAATTTACTTTAGCAAAAGTTAAAAGCGCTATTCGAACCACATTAAAAAAGTGAATAGCTAAAATACCAAGAGCAATAAATGAAATCGTTTTTTTTAAAGTAGTAGAAAAAGCAAACACAAAAGCGGCAAACATAATTATTACACTTACTGCATTGCACCCTTCTACAACACGAAATAAATAATCATCTAAATGGTACAACCTAACGTGAGGTTCAAAATTTACTCTATTAATGGAATAGCCATCGCCTAACCATTGCAAAAGCAAATCAACTTGTTGCGAAACCAGAACAGTAATGTCATCTACAGGCTTTTCTAAAGTTATATTAAGTTTTAAAAAGAGCTGATATAAACCCGCAAAAACAATATAAAACAAAAGAAATTTGCCTAAAAACAAAAAGAACGATTTATACTCTGCAAATGTGTTTTTCAATTGTAAATTTTTAACAAAAATAAAGAAAAAAATAAGCTTCCAAGCAGTACATTTGCATAAAATTAAAAAAATGGATTTCAACAGTCTCAAAAGTCAAGTTGTAGCACTTTTAAAAAATAACGCAACTAAAGACGAAAAATTAAAAAATATTTGTCAGCTTCTACAAACCGAAGTTTCGTATTATAACTGGGTTGGTTTTTATTTTAGAAACGGAGCAAAAGAAGAACTTATTTTAGGTCCTTATGTTGGTGCACACACAGACCATACGGTTATTCCTTTTGGAAAAGGCATATGCGGACAAGTGGCAGTTTCTAACGAAAATTTTGTTGTACCAGACGTATCGGCTCAAGACAATTATTTGGCTTGTAGCCTAACGGTAAAGTCGGAAATTGTAGTACCTTTATTTGTAAACGGAGAGAATATAGGTCAAATAGACATAGATTCGCACGAAATAAATCCTTTTACAGAAGAAGACGAACGATTCTTAGAGTTTGTAAACGAGCAAGTTGCACAACTGTATTAATTAAAAAATAAGACTTGTTTTGTTTAAAAATAAGATTATCTTTGCAACCGAATTGGGATATACTCATTTCATACATAACAATCATTAAAATAATATTAGCATGTATTTATCTAAAGAAACAAAAGCAGAAATTTTCGCTAAACACGGAGGTGCTGCAAACAACACAGGTTCTGCAGAAGGGCAAATTGCACTTTTCACTTTTAGAATCAATCACCTAACAGGACACTTGAAAGCTAATCGTCACGATTACAACACAGAACGTTCGTTAGTAAAATTAGTAGGTAAGCGTAGAAGTTTACTAGATTATTTAAAGAAGAAGGATATCCTTAGATATCGTGAAATCATTAAAGAATTGAACATCAGAAAATAATCGAAAGGGGCTTTATGCCCCTTTTTGTTTTTTATATTTTTAAAAAAAGTTTGGTTTTTCATTGGGTTACAACAACTACACAACAACACAACTTCCCTTTGTATTAACAAAATAAAAACGAATTTATGATTCCAAACGTAATCAAAGAGACTATCGATTTAGGCGATGGTCGTACAATTACCCTAGAAACGGGTAAATTGGCAAAGCAGGCACACGGTTCTGTTGTTGTTCAATCTGGAAACTGTATGCTTTTGTGTACTGTAGTTTCTAATTACAAACAAAGCGATGTAGATTTTTTACCTTTAACAGTAGATTATCGCGAAAAATTTGCAGCATCTGGACGTTACCCAGGTGGTTTCTTTAAAAGAGAAGCAAGACCAAGTGATGGAGAAGTATTAACTATGCGTTTAGTAGACCGAGTTTTACGTCCATTATTCCCAAAAGATTACCATGCAGAAACACAAGTTATGATACAATTAATGTCTCATGACGAAAATGTAATGCCAGAAGCATTAGCAGGTTTAGCAGCTTCGGCAGCTATTCAACTTTCTGATGTTCCTTTTGAAACTCCAATTTCTGAAGCAAGAGTTGGACGTATCAACGGACAATTTATCATTAACCCAACTAGAGCTCAATTAGAAGAGTCAGACATTGACATGATGATTGGTGCTTCTGCTGATTCGGTTATGATGGTTGAAGGAGAAATGCACGAGATTTCTGAAGAAGAAATGGCAGATGCAATTAAATTTGCTCACGAAGCTATAAAAGTACAATGTGCTGCTCAAGTAAAATTAGCAGAAGCTTTTGGTAAAAAAGCAACACGTGAATACGCTGGAGAACGTGAAGACGCAGATTTAGCTAAAAAAGTACACGACATGGCATACGATAAAGTATATGCTGTGGCAAAAGCAGGTTCTGCAAAACACGAACGTAGTGCAGCTTTTGATACTATTAAAGAAGAAATTAAAGCTACTTTTTCTGAAGAAGAAATGGCAGATTTTGGAGATTTAGTTTCTAAATACTACTACAAAGCAGAAAAAGCAGCTATTCGTAACCTAACTTTAGATGAAGGTTTACGTTTAGACGGTCGTAAAACTGACGAAATTAGACCTATTTGGTGTGAAGTAAATTACTTACCATCAACACATGGTTCTTCTATATTTACACGTGGTGAAACACAAGCATTAGCAACCGTTACATTAGGTACTTCTAGAGAAGCAAACCAAATTGACATGCCTTCTTTTGAAGGTGAAGAGCGTTTTTACTTACACTATAACTTCCCTCCTTTCTCAACAGGAGAAGCACGTCCACTACGTGGAACATCTCGTAGAGAAGTAGGTCACGGTAACTTAGCACAACGTGCACTTAAAAACATGGTGCCAGCAGATTGTCCTTACACTGTTCGTGTGGTTTCTGAAGTTTTAGAATCTAACGGTTCTTCTTCTATGGCTACAGTTTGTGCAGGAACAATGGCTCTTATGGATGCAGGTGTACAACTTAAAAAACCAGTTTCGGGAATTGCAATGGGATTAATCTCAGATGCTGAAACAGGAAAATATGCTGTACTTTCTGATATCTTAGGTGATGAAGATCACTTGGGAGACATGGACTTTAAAGTTACTGGAACAGCAGACGGAATTACTGCTTGTCAAATGGATATTAAAGTAAAAGGACTTTCGTACGAAATTTTAATCAGCGCATTAAAACAAGCTCGTAACGGTCGTTTACATATATTAGATAAATTAACTGAGACTATTTCTGCTCCAGCAGCAGACGTTAAACCTCACTCACCAAAAATGGTTACAAGAAGAATACCAAACGAATTTATTGGTGGACTTATTGGACCTGGTGGAAAAGTGATTCAGGAATTACAAAAAGTTACTAAAACAACTATTGTAATTAACGAAGACCCAATTACAGAAGAAGGAATAGTAGAAATTTTAGGAACAGGACAAGACGGTATAAATGCAGTTTTAGCTAAAATTGACTCATTATTATTTAAACCACAAGTAGGCGAAGCTTATGAAGTGAAAGTAATAAAAATGTTAGACTTTGGTGCTGTGGTAGAATATACAGCTGCTCCAGGTAACGAAGTGTTACTTCACGTGTCGGAATTGGCATGGGAACGTACAGAAAACGTTTCTGATGTAGTAAATATGGGTGACGTATTTATGGTGAAATACTTTGGTGTAGATCCTAAAACACGTAAGGAAAAAGTTTCTAAAAAAGCTTTACTACCTAGACCTCCTAGAGAAGAAAAAAAGGAATAAAGACAATAAATAAGGTTAATACCTAATTATTAATTCTTTTATTACTAACCTCATTTCATTAATTTGAAATGAGGTTTTTTTATTAAGACATAATCAAATGAACATCATTCCAAAAATCTGGATACGATTTGCTAACCACCTCAGCATTTTTAATTTCTATTGAAACTAAAATTGATAAAGGAGCAAAAGCCAAAGCCATTCTGTGGTCGTTATACGTTTCTATATTACAATTTTGATTTAATTTTTTTGGGGGCTGCAATGCAATAGACTCATTATCTATTTGTATTGTAGCTCCTAATTTTTGCAATTCATTTTGTAGCGCAACTAACCTGTCGGTTTCTTTAATTTTTAACGTATGCAAACCTGTTAACTCACAAGAAATTCCCAAACCCAAACAAGTTACAGCAATTGTTTGAGCCAAATCTGGAGCAGAAACTAAGTTACACGTAAAATGAGAACAATTTGGAACTGCTATTTTTTTAATTTCTAAAATTCCGTTGTCTAAAAAAGCGGCTTCAACTCCAAAGTTT
>CBFIIG010000007.1:8450-23979 GCA_965662615.1 Flavobacterium sp. | reverse complement strand
GTTTTTATATAAACCCACTAAACAACTGTCGCCTTGTAAACTGTTTTTATAAAAATGACTTATTTTTATTTTAGAACCTATTTTAGATAAAGCAACAAAACTAAACCAATACGAAGCCGAAGACCAGTCGCTTTCTACTGTGAATATTGACTTTTCTTTTTCAATTTGTGGTGCAATAAAAATTGCAGCTCCTTTAAAACTAGAACCAAAACCCAATTGATCTAATAAAGCTAAAGTCATTTCTATATAAGACCGTGAAGTGATTTTACCTGTTAATTCAATATTAAAACCATTTTTAAAAGTAGGTGCTAAAAGCAAAATTGCAGTTATAAACTGACTGCTAATATCTCCCGCAATTTGAACCGCATGACTATTAAGTTGGCTTCCTTTTATACGCAAAGGCGGAAAACCTTCTTTTTCTAAATAGGTAATAGTAGCACCCATTTTACGCAAGGCGTCAACAAGCGGAGCTATTGGGCGTTGTTTCATACGACTAGAGCCTGTTAAAACAACTTCTCTGTTTTTTTGAAAAGCAAAATAAGCCGTAAGAAAACGCATTGCCGTTCCTGCGTGGTGAATATCAATAACCTCATCTGAACTAGCTAATGCTTTTTGCATAACCAAAACATCGTCAGAATTTGATAGGTTTACTATTGTAAAACCGCCCATTAATGCTTGTAAAATCAACAACCTATTACTCTCCGACTTTGAACCCGAAAGCACAAGAGAAGCATCAATTGTTGCAGAATTTGCAGTTGGCGCTAGTTTTACATTCATTTATTGCAACTTTTTATTGTTGTGGTGGCGGTCGTGATCGCGTTTGGTTTTAACATCCATTTTTTTATCAAAAGCCGCTTGTAAATCAATTCCTGTTTGGTTTGCCAAGCACAAAACCACAAAAACCACATCGGCTAGTTCTTCGCCCAAGTCTTTGTTTTTGTCACTCTCTTTTTCCGATTGTTCACCATATCTACGAGCAATTATACGTGCTACCTCCCCTACTTCTTCTGTAAGTTGTGCCATATTGGTTAGCTCATTAAAATAACGAACACCGTGCTCTTTTATCCAACTGTCAACTGCTAATTGTGCGTTTTCTATATTCATTTTTTTTTATTTTCGTTTCTTTTGTTACGTAACTTAATATTGTATAGAGTAAACCAAGTGAAGAAAATTGATGAGAAAACTACTTGAAATATTAATTTACCAAAAAACACATTAGAACATTTTGTACCCCAATTAAATACACAAGAATTATTATCGTCTAAAAAATAAAACATCACAGAAAATATTATTAAGTTTATAACAAACGAAATTAAAAAAATAACTGTTTTATCTTTTTTACTTAATTTATTCATTTTACTCCTTATTTTTAGAATCTATCGTAATAGTTACGGGGCCATCATTTACCAAAGCTACTTGCATGTCTGCTCCAAATGTTCCTGTGCCTATTTTTTTATCTAATTGGTTTTCTAATTCTTTTATAAAACGCTCATATAACGGAATGGCGAACGCCGGTTTTGCAGCTTTTATAAAACTAGGACGATTGCCTTTTTTTGTTTGTGCATGCAGCGTAAACTGACTCACTGCAAGTATTTCACCGTCAATCTCTTTTACCGAAAGATTCATGTTCCCATCGGCATCAGAGATGATACGCAGATTGGTTATTTTATTACAAAGCCATTTAATATCTTCTTCCGTGTCATCTGCTTCTATACCAACTAAAACCAACAAACCTTTTGCTATTTGGGCTTTAATAGCATCATTAATACGCACACTTGCTTGTGCCACACGCTGAATAACTACTCGCATTATTTACGTTCTTTTTTTTGGTCTGCTTCGGCTTTTTCTATACTAAACTCATCGTTTCGGTAATGCTCTTCGTCGCCTTCTAAAATTTGAATATAACTGCGATAACGCGACCATGCTAACTCTTCATTTTCTAAAGCATCTTTTACGGCACAATGCGGCTCTTCTTTATGCAAACAGTTATTAAACTTACAGTTTCCTTTAAGCTTAAAAAACTCTGGAAAATAGTCGCCTATTTCATCAGACTCCATTTCAACCACTCCAAAACCTCTTATCCCAGGTGTGTCTATAATTTTAGCATCAAAAGATAAGTCTATCATTTCGGCAAAAGTTGTAGTGTGTTGCCCTTGCTGATGCTGATCGGAAATTTGAGCCGTTTTTAAATTTAAACCTGGCTCTAACGCATTTACCAAAGTAGATTTCCCAACTCCAGAATGTCCAGAAAACATAGATACTTTGCCTTTCATTAATGCTTTTAACTCGTCTATTCCTTTATTTTCCAATGCCGAAACACGCAAACAAGTATAACCAATTTGTTGGTAAATGTATTGCAAGTACAATTGATCATCTAAAGTAGCATCGTTAAAAGTATCTATTTTATTAAAAACCAAAACGGCTTCTATACCAAAGGCTTCCGCTGTCATTAAAAAACGATCTATAAAACTTGTAGAAGTAACTGGGTTATTTATGGTAACCAACAATATACCCAAATCTATGTTTGAAGCAATTATATGCGTTTGTTTAGAAAGGTTTACCGACTTACGAACAATATAATTTTTACGATCTTCTATAGTGTGAATTACTCCCGTTTCTTTGTCGGACGTGGTGTCAATATCAAAAACCACATTATCTCCTACCGCAATAGGATTGGTACTTTTAATACCTTTAATTCTAAATTTCCCCTTTATACGGCATTCGTAAAAGCGGCCATCTTCGTTTTTAACGGTGTACCAACTCCCAGTAGATTTATATACAATTCCTTTCATAAGCTACAAAGATAGTGTTTCTGCAATTTAGACATAGCCTACGACTTTTTTTGTTTCTCTATACTTTCTTGGTGAATGGCCTCGAAGAAGTTTTTAATAAAATGTTCCGATAGACCTTTTTCGTTTCCTTTGGCAATCATGTTTTCTAAAATGGTCTCCCAACGCGAAGGCTGAACTATAGAAACGTTTTGCGTCTTTTTTAACTCTCCTATTTCGCTTGCAATTTGCATTCGGTTTCCTATAGCATCAATTAATGAAGCATCTACATCGTCTATTTTTGTTCTTAAAAACGCCAATTGCTTATTAAAATCTGGAATTGTAGAATGTGCAGCTGTTACATTTAATGTTTCAATTATTTCGAGTAAACGAGTTGGAGTAACTTGTTGTGCAGCATCACTCCAAGCGTCGTCTGGATTGCAATGACTTTCTATCATTAAACCATCAAACTGACATTCTAACGCTTGTTGGGCTACTTCTTGTATGCGATCTCTGCGTCCCGTAATATGTGAAGGATCGTTTATAACAGGAATATTTGGGAATTTAGATTTAAAATCTAACGGAATTTGCCATTGCGGGTGGTTGCGATAATTGGTTTTTTCATAGGTAGAAAACCCTCTGTGTATTACACCTAATTTTTTGATTCCTGCATTTTGCAAACGTTCTAATCCACCCATCCAAAGTGACAAATCGGGGTTAACAGGATTTTTTAATAAAACTATTTTATCTGTTCCTGCCAATGCATCTGCAATTTCTTGCACCGCAAAAGGGTTTACCGCTGTTCTGGCTCCTATCCAAAGTACATCTATGTTATGTTCTAAAGCCAATTTTACATGCGTTGCATTTGCAACCTCTGTAGCTACCAAAAGATTGGTTTGCTCTTGTACTTTGTTCAACCATTTTAAGCCAATGGCTCCCACACCTTCAAAACCACCAGGACGAGTACGAGGTTTCCAAATACCAGCTCTATAAATACTTACTTTAGTTTCCTTTAGTTCGTGGGCAATTTTAAGAACTTGCTCTTCGGTTTCGGCACTACAAGGCCCTGCAATTATTAGCGGTGTATGATGTGTAAATTGCTGCAGCCAATTGGTTGTTACTTGCATATTTGGTAAAAATGATTGAAATACAAATTTACAATATATTGAGGGTTTTTGCGTTTATTTTAATGTAAAAATATGAAATGTTTGGTTTTTACTTTCTGTTGTTTATAAGCACACAATTACTTTGGTCACTAGCCCCGATAGAGCCATTGTTGGAGCTCTTTTGTGGTGGGTTACACCACAAAAAGCGACTGGCGAAAGCGGGAATGAATTTTACAGACACAAAAGAACGTTTTTGCTTCAAATATTTTTTACATTTGCTTAAAATCTAAAGGTATGTCAATAGAAGTTAGTGGTATTTCTAAAAGTTATGGAACGCAAAAGGCGTTAGATGCGGTTTCTTTTTCTATTAAAAAAGGAGAAATTGTTGGTTTTTTGGGTCCAAATGGTGCTGGAAAATCTACTTTAATGAAAATTTTAACGACGTATTTAACCGCAGATGAAGGAACTGCGGCGGTAAATGGTTTTGAAGTAAAAAAGCAGGAAAACGACATTAAAAAAAGTGTGGGATATTTGCCAGAGCACAATCCATTGTATTTGGATTTGTATGTGCGGGAGTATTTGGTGTTTAATGCAGCGGTGCATAATGTGTCTAAAGACCGCATTGAAGAAGTGATTTTACAAACGGGGCTTTCGCCCGAAAGTCATAAAAAAATTGGTGAATTATCTAAAGGATACCGTCAGCGAGTTGGACTTGCAACTGCTTTATTACACAACCCCGATGTACTGATTTTAGATGAACCTACAACAGGTTTAGACCCCAACCAATTGGTAGAAATAAGACGTTTAATTACCGAAATTGGAAAAGACAAAACCGTATTTTTATCGACACATATTTTACAAGAAGTAGAAGCTATTTGCGACCGTGTAATAATTATTAATAAGGGTAAAATTGTTACTGATAAAAATTTAAAATCGCTTGTAAAAGAGGCACAAGAGCAAGTTATTGAAGTAGAGTTTGACTACCGCATTGAAGAGGTTGCGGTACAACAATTGCCGCATTTAAAAGCGTTTAAAAACACACACGACATGCTTTGGGAATTGACTTTTGAAACCGAAAAAGACATGCGACCAGTAGTGTTTGACTTTGCACATGACAACGGTTTAAAAATTATGCAAATGAACAATAAGCTGAAAAATTTAGAACAGATTTTTAGAGAAACTACTGCTGTTTCTAAATAATTAATTGTTACGCTTGTTTTACTGAAAAAAGGCAGTAACTTTGCAAAATATATTTGGAGGAAGAATTTGACTGATTGCAACCTCATTAAAAAATGCTAAAGCAGATACCTCTTTAGCCTTGTTGCACCCTGTTAAATTAATTTTTCATAAATAATTAATTTAAAAAACTCAATAAACATGGCCTATTTATTTACTTCAGAATCGGTTAGCGAAGGACACCCAGACAAAATTGCGGATCAAATTAGTGATGCATTAATAGATAATTTTTTGGCTTTTGACCCAGAATCTAAAGTGGCTTGCGAAACGTTAGTTACTACTGGACAAGTTATTTTGGCAGGTGAAGTAAAATCTACCGCTTATTTAGACGTACAGTCTATTGCGCGCGATGTGATTAAAAAAATTGGATACACCAAAGGTGAATATATGTTCGACGCTAATTCGTGTGGCGTTCTTTCGGCAATACACGAGCAATCGCCCGACATAAACCAAGGAGTTGATAAAACAAATAAGGAAGAACAAGGTGCTGGTGACCAAGGTATGATGTTTGGCTACGCTACCAACGAAACCGAAAACTACATGCCGTTGGCTTTAGACCTTTCGCATAAAATTTTAATTGAATTAGCCGAACTTCGTAGAGAAAATAAAGATATTACCTATTTACGCCCCGATGCAAAATCGCAAGTAACATTAGAATACTCAGACGATAACGTACCAACAGGCATAAGTGCTATTGTAATTTCTACCCAACACGACGATTTTGTAAAGCCTAACGACAGTAGTTTAGAGGCTAAAAAAGCAGCTGAAAAAGAGATGTTAGACAAAATTAATTCGGATTTAAAAACCATTCTTATTCCAAGAGTAAAAGCTAAATTTCCTAAATACGCTCATTTATTTAATGATGCCATTACTTACCATATTAACCCTACAGGTGTTTTTGTAATTGGAGGACCACACGGAGATACAGGTCTAACAGGTAGAAAAATTATTGTGGATACTTACGGCGGAAAAGGCGCTCACGGTGGTGGTGCTTTTAGCGGAAAAGACCCAAGTAAAGTAGACAGAAGTGCTGCTTATGCAACCCGTCATATTGCCAAAAACTTAGTTGCGGCAGGATTGTGTAAAGAAGTTTTGGTTCAGGTGAGTTATGCCATTGGTGTAGCCGAACCTACTTCTATAAACGTAAATACCTATGGCACATCAACTGTAAACTTAAAAGACGGTGAAATAGGTGAAATAGTTAAACGTATTTTTGATATGCGTCCGTACTTTATAGAGCAACGCTTGGGATTAAGAAACCCTATTTATAGCGAAACCGCTGCTTACGGACACATGGGAAGAACCACAGAAGTGGTTACCAAAACATTTCGCTCACCAGAAGGACAAGAACGTACTGTAGAGGTTAAACTTTTTCCATGGGAAGAGTTAAATTATGTGGAACAAGTAAAAGCTGCTTTTAGCATATAGTTGTAAAGTTTAAAGTCGTAAAGTCGAAAGCCGAAAGGCTTTAAAAAAAAAGGGATAATACTATGGTTGCATAGATTATCCCTTTTTTTATGATTGTGTTTTGAAGTTTATCATTTTAAAGTGAAAACAGAACTTTAGACTTTAGACATTAAACCTTAGACTAATAATTATAAATCAAATAAGGCGTTCTCATTTTTTTATAATTAAACAAATCCGTTTCCCAAGTAGTTCTAATGTCATCTTCGGTCATGCCACTTATAATTTGCTGTTGAAGTTTTGGGCTACCCGCCAATTTGGTAAAAAAAGAATTAAAAAAACGCGATTTATTTTTAGTTTTTAAATAGGCTTTCATAAGCCACATTAACTCCAATTGTTTTACGTTTGGTCGTTTAGACAGATCCTCACCATAACATAATTTTCCATTATGCACAGGATCTTTTGCGCCCTCGTTTGGAACTGGAGTAAACGAATGCGAAGATTTAGACATGTAAGGCGAACCATACACCTGAAACTGCTTATCGGTTCCTCTACCCACACTTACGTTTGTACCTTCAAACAAACAAAGGCTAGCATATAAATTAATGGCTTTGGCATTAGGCAAATTTGGAGAAGGTTTTACAGGCAAATCATAAAACATATCTTTAGTATAGGCCAAACAAGGCACAACAGACAAATCACATTGCACTCCGTTTGCCAACCATTTTTCACCGTTTATCATTTTAGCATATTCACCCATAGTCATTCCGTGTAAAACAGGCACAGGATGCATACCCACAAAACTTTTATATTGCATGTCTAAAACAGGACCATCAACAATATTTCCGTTTGGATTTGGGCGATCTAACACTATAAGTTTAATGTTATTTTCGGCACAACTCTCCATTATATAATGTAAGGTAGAAATATAGGTATAAAAACGAACACCCACATCTTGCAAATCAAAAACCACACAATCTACATCTTTTAATTGCGCTGCCGAAGGCTTTTTATTAGCCCCGTATAAAGACAGAATAGGCAATCCAGTTTTAGAATCTTTACTGTCGTTAATATGTTCGCCAGCATCTGCGGTTCCTCTAAAACCATGTTCAGGTGCCATAATTTTAGTCAACTTAACATCGTTGGCTATTAAAAAATCAACCAAATGTATAGATGAAGTTGGCGCAGCTGTATAATAACTACTATCGTCTTTTAAATTAGGAGCATAATTAACCATACTGGATTGATTTGCTACTACTGCAACGTTTTTAAACCCTCTTAAAACAGGGTTATATGTTTTGTAATCATCAGCACCTGTTTTAAAAATAGTATCGGTTAAAACCACTTTATTTGCTTCGATAATTTTTGGTTCTGCTGCGGTTGATTTATGACAGCTAAAAAAAGTAAAAGCAATAAATGCGAAAGTCATAAAGGTATATTGTTGTCTTTTCATAGTTAAAATATAAAAATATTGAGTGTTTTTAAGGTATATAATGTATTTTTGAAATCAAATATAAAGCCAAAAATTGAATTTAGAATATTTCATAGCCAAAAGACTTATAAAATCCAAAGGATATAAAAGTACAACATCGTCGCCAATTATAAAAATTGCCATAGCTGCTATAGCAATTAGTATTTTAATGATGGTGGTATCTGTGGCTACAGGCTTGGGTTTACAAAATAAAATTAGGGAAAAAATTGCGGCTTTTAGCGGCCATGTAATCCTTTCAAATTTCGACGATAATCAATCGAATGTGCACACCGTACCAATATCTATAAATCAGGATTTTTATCCTAAATTTAAAACTATAAAAGGGATAACTCACATACAAGCTATTGCTCACAAAACAGGTATAATACAAACCCCAAAAACCGTAGAAGGCTTTTTGCTGAAGGGTATAGGAACTGATTATGATTTTAAAAAATTAGAAAGTTACATTACAAAAGGCCGCTTATTAAAATTAAGCCACAAAGACAGTTTAGAAAACAATGAAGTAGTACTTTCTGAATACATGGCAAACCGATTAGAGTTAGGAATTAACGATACTTTTATTTCGTTTTTTCCTAAAGAAAACGGAAAATTACCCAACCGCAGAGTATTTAAAATTGTAGGTTTGTTTTCTACAGGTTTCCCGGAATTTGATGCAAGTTATGTGTTTAGCGATATAAGACATGTGCAACGCATTAATAAATGGAAAAAAACAGAAGTTGGTGCTTTTGAAATTTTTTTAGAGGATTTTAAAACTATAAACACAAAAACAGAAGAAATTTATAAAGAAGTACCTTCTACAATAAACGCAACATCAATTAAAAACAAATACTACGGTATATTTGTTTGGCTTAACCTTTTCGACACCAATATTTATATTATTTTAGTTGTAATGATTGTAGTTGCTGCTATAAATATGATAGTTGCTTTACTTGTTTTAATTTTAGAACGTACCAACATGATTGGGATTTTAAAAGCATTAGGCGCAAGCAATTGGAGCATCAGAAAAATATTTATCTACAATGCTATTTATTTAATAGGGAAAGGTCTTTTTTGGGGTAACTTAATAGCTATTTCAATACTATTAATTCAGCACTACACGGGAATAATACAATTAAACCCAGAAAGTTATTATGTAAAAGAAGCTCCTGTTTACATGACATTACCCATATTATTAGGTTTGAATTTAGGTACGCTTTTGGTTTGTTTTATAGTGCTACTAATACCCTCTTACTACATCACTAAAATAGCTCCAATAAAAGCTATTAAGTTTGAATAAAACAACTTAGAATTAGGTCTTTTGTAAAATAAATAAAAATAAAGGTCAAAACACTTGACAACGCCTAGTTGAGCATCGTATATTTGCAATCATTAAAATAGGAAAACTAGTTCCTATTGCTAACTAAGAATATATGAAATTATCACATTTCCAATTTGATTTACCAGAAGAATTATTAGCGGAGTTTCCAGCAGAAAACAGAGACGAGTCTCGTTTAATGGTTGTAAACCGAAAAACTGGTGAAATAGAACATAAAATGTTTAAAGACGTTATTGACTATTTTGACGATGGTGATGTAATGGTTTTAAACAATACTAAAGTTTTCCCGGCTCGTTTATATGGTAATAAAGAAAAAACAGGTGCAAGAATTGAAGTTTTCTTATTACGTGAGCTAAACGAAGAGCAACGCCTATGGGACGTATTAGTAGATCCGGCAAGAAAAATTAGAATTGGTAATAAATTATACTTTGGAGAAGATGACTCTTTAGTTGCCGAAGTAATAGACAACACTACATCTAGAGGAAGAACATTACGTTTTTTATATGATGGGTCTTACGAAGAATTTAGAACAAAACTAACCGAACTTGGTGAAACACCAATACCAAAATACTTAAACAGAGAGGTTGTTCCAGAAGATGCAGAACGCTACCAAACTATTTATGCTAAAGAAGAAGGGGCAGTAGCAGCTCCTACTGCAGGTTTACACTTTTCTAAGCACTTATTAAAGCGTTTAGAAATAAAAGGGATTGACTTTGCAGAAGTTACTTTACACGTAGGCTTAGGAACTTTTAACCCTGTAGAAGTTGAAGATTTATCGAAGCACAAAATGGATTCTGAAGAAATGAAAGTTACAGAAGCCACAGCTAATATGATAAACAAAGCAAAACTGGAAAAAAGAAGAATTTGCTGTGTAGGAACAACAGCTATGCGCGCCATAGAAAGTTCTGTATCGTCTATGCAAACTTTAAACCCGTACGAAGGTTGGACAAACAAATTTATCTATCCTCCTTATGATTTTAGTTTAGCAACAGCTATGATAACAAACTTCCATACGCCTAAATCTACTTTATTAATGATGGTTTCTGCATTTTGCGGCCACGATTTATTAAAAGTAGCTTACGCTGAAGCTATTAAAGAAAAATACAACTTTTACTCTTATGGAGATGCAATGCTAATTATCTAATTAGTGATTAGTGATTAGTTATTAGTTATTAGTTAAATTAAATCTTCCATTTAAATATAAATGGAAGATTTTTTTTATGAGCATAAAAAAAGCCAGTGCAATGCACTGGCTTTTTTTATTTTTATCTAACTGAAAAGGTTAAAATCTACCTCTGTTATCATTTATATCCGCTTTAGCTTTTAATGCTTGGTACACTCTAAATTGAGCTGAACCTGCATTTTGCTGTTGCTCTTGTGCAATATAACTATTAAACACGGTCATAGCTGCTGGTTTTAAAACCGAAGTTCTTTTTATAACAAACACACCTGCTTTACCTACAATTGCATCAGACATTTTTCCATCTGCTAATGCAAAAGCTTTACCAACAACAGCTGGCTCTAATCCTGCATTAGGAATTTGAGGAACTGTAATCGCAACAGCATTAGCTTTGTTTACTGCACTTCCTGTATTTTTAGCAATTTCTTCAAGAGAAGCACCTTTCATTTTAGCTTTTAACTTTTCGGCTTTCTTTTCGTTCATTAAAATAGTTGAAACTTGTTCGCGAGCTAATTCTAAACTCATTAAACCTGTTTCGTTAACTTCTTTAACCTTTGCTACAACAAATCCGTTAGCTACATCAAAACGTTTTACATCTCCAACATCTACTCCATCTTCAAAAGACCATTTAACAATATCTCTTTTTGCACCTAATGAATTTACATTTTCATCAGAAGGTTTTAAGTTTCCTACTGGAACAACCACAAGATTAGATTTAGTGGCAACTTCATTAATATCTGCTGTATTTATATCAGCTTCAAATTTAGAAGCTTTAGAGTAATTTGCATCAATTGTGGCTTCAGAAGCATCTGCTAACTGAGCAACAGTTGCCAACAACACAGCGTCGTATTTATCGTCTACTTTAATTACATGGTAACCAAAAACAGTTTCAACAACACCTATAGAACCAATTGGCTTATCGAAAACAAAATCGTTAAAAGCAGGAACCATTTGTCCTGGAGCAATATTATCATATTGACCTCCTTTACCTTTAGAACCTTGGTCGTCTGTATTTTCGTCTGCAACTGCTGCAAAAGTAGCTGGAGCTGCTTTTACTTTAGCCAACAATTGGTCTGCTAATGCTTTTGCTTCTTCTTTAGTACGTGTAGCAGAAGAACGCTCTGCACCAGCATAAGCTAATAAAATATGAGATGCTTTTGCAGATGAACCGCTTTTTCTACCCATCATTCTAGAAATTTTTTGATAGTCACCATCTACATAAGGTCCGTAAACTTGACCACTAGCCAAAGCAAACAAAGCTTCTTGATGTTCTACTGGCAAACTTGCTTTTGCAACATAGGTAGAATCAAATTTAATATCTGAGTTCTCGTTAACAAATTTAGCTACGTCTGTAACATTTTTAAATGCAGGAATTGAATCGTTCGCATTTGTTTTTTCGTTAAAAACAACACCACCGTTTAAAACAGCGTTAATTTTATCTTGTGAAGCTTGAACGTCTTCTGCAGTTGGTTTGTTTTCAAACAAAACATAATCTAAACTTCTTGTTGGTTCTGATTTGTATTTTTTTGCATTCTTTTTAAGGTATGCTATAATTTCATCATCAGAAACTTTAACCTCATCATTATTTATTGTAGAATAAGATACCATTACATAATCAAAGTTAGCTTTGGTATTTTCCATTTCATATTTAAAACGGCCTTCTTCTTTAGTTGTGTAAACAGCACTTTTAATCATGCTATTGTATTGCTTATCAATTGCAGCTTGTTCTGCTTGTTTTTCATAGTTTTTCCACTGGTTCCAACCGTCTTGGTTTGGGTTGTTTTTTAAAGTAAGAATAAACTCTTTAAATTTTTGATCGTCAACTTTACCAGCTTCGTTTAAAAACTGAGGACTGTTAAAGTACGGATCATTTTTAATAACCGTTTCCAATTGCTCAGAACCAATACGCAAACCTACTTTTTCTAACTGTTCAGTCATAATCATAGTTCTAACTTCTTGCTCCCAAACATTATTTATTGCTTGTGTGTTAGACGTTTGCCCATTACCACTTTGCTCCATTTGAGCTACTTTTGGCATAAACTGTGCTGCCTGAATATCTGTTCCATTAACAGAACCTACTACATTGTCGTTATTACTTAATAGACCAGAGTTTACTGCATCTCCAACTAAGAAGGCTAATAAACAAAAACCTATGACTCCAATCATAAGTAGTGAACGATTTCTAATTTTTGATAAAATTGCCATTATATATATTTATTTCATGTTCAGTTTGCGAAAATACAATTATCTATTAAATAATGAAACAGAATTAGTTGTATTTTCAAAAAAAATTATTCGTTGTCTGGAACTATTGCCAAACGGGTTAATTCTATTTTTTTAGAAGAAGCAGCTCTAATAGTAAATTCGAACTGATTTATCTTTATTTTTTCATCTACTTGAGGTATCTCATTGGTGTAATTTACAATAAAACCTCCTAAAGTAGAATATGAATCGCTCTCTGGAATATTAAGCTCATACTTTTCGTTTAAAAACTCCACATCTAAACGTGCAGAAAACAAATAAACATCTTTTTCAATTTGTTCATCAATAAGAGTTTCGTCTAAATCGTGTTCATCTTCTATCTCTCCAAAAAGTTCTTCTATAATATCTTCAACAGTAATAATACCACTTGTTCCACCATATTCGTCTAAAACTACAGCCATACTTCTGCGTTTTTTTGTAAGTATATCTAAAAGATCTTTAACAAAAATAGTTTCGGGCACATATTCTATAGGCATCATTACCTTTTTAATGGTCTTTGGCTTTTTAAACAAATCAAAAGAATGAACATAACCCAATATATCATCTAAATTATTTTGATATACAATTATTTTAGAAAAACCTGTTTTAACAAATAAAGCCCTAAGCTCTAATACGTCATCTACAATATCTACTCCAGAAATTTCGGTTCGGGGTGTCATTATATCTCTAGCTTTTAATTCTGAAAATTCTAATGCATTTCGGAAGATTTGAATTTCCGAGTCTACTTCGTCATCTTTATGCACAGAATTCATTTGTTCGCTAATATAATCTCCCAACTCTACTTTACTAAAATAGTCTTTTACCTGGTCGCCTTCGGTTTTAAAAAACTTCATTAAAATAAAGTCCGAAATCCAGATTATAAAACGAGATATCCAATAAAACAATTGATAAAAAACATAGGCCGGTACTGCAAATATTTTTATAAATGAATTGGCATATATTTGAAAAAACACTTTTGGTAAAAATTCAGCTGTTATTAAAATAATAGCTGTAGAAATCAGAGTTTGAGCCAACAAACCAATAAAAGGTGAAAGTTGCAAGCTTGTAGTACCCAGCCATTGCATAATTAAATCGCCCGAATAAATACCATAAATTACCAAAACAACATTATTACCCACTAACATAGAGGTTATAAATTGTGATGGTTTTTGAATGAGTTTTGCTAGTATTTTTGCATTAAAATTATCTTGTTTTTTTTCTATAGACAAGTACACTTTGTTTGAAGAAACATAAGCGATTTCCATACCCGAAAAAAAAGCAGAAAGCAACAAACAAACTACAATAATGGCTATTCCCATTATTTATTGTTTTTGTATTTATTATAAAAATGTCTTCTAAAGAAAAACATTCCTATTGCCATTGCAGCTAAAGCTAATTGCAAATAAAAATTTTCTTTAGCCTGAAACTTTAAAACCGCATCTATTAAAAAGAAAATGCCTGCTATAAGGTAAAAGAATTGAATGTATTTTAAATATTTCATATCGTTTTTATTAGCATCAAAAATACATAATATTTATTGATTTTGCTTAATTATTTTCCCGAATCACTTTCAGATTTTAGTTCTCCCGAATTGGTTTGCATGTTAAAAACTCTAAAATCTTTACTAAAGTCTACACCAGGTCCTTCCATAAAATTACCTTTAGCATCGGAAAATTTGAATTGTTTCTCGGTGAAAAACCAATTTTCTTTTTGATTAAAATACAACTGCGAAGTCATGAATTTTTTACCATCATCGGCAGTAATTACCACATCGCCTTGTAAATCTATTAAATTACTTCGTTTGTAATTAATACCATAATTAGCAACAATTGTAGTTTTAGAATTATCGTCACCAAAAAAAACAACTTTCAATCCTTCAGGAAACTCCACAAAAGGATGTGATACCGTAGCATAATCTTTCATTTTTGGGGCTGTTAAAATGGATTTTACAACTCCAGAATCTGTGTATTTTAAATTCACCTCATCTGCTTCGCCATTAGCCACAAAATCGGTTTTTGTAATTTTAGCTACTTTATTAATACCACCATCGCACGAAAAAAGCAAAGCCATAACAAATGTTACGGCTAGGCTTTTAATATATATTTTATTATTATTTTTCATTATAAACTTGGTACAGTAACACTCTCACCTATCCAACAAGGAAAAGCAATTCTTTGTCCTTGTTTCCCAGAAGAGAAAATCTCTTGCTTAGAAGGTGCGGCAGCTCTGTATTGTGCTGCAACCGAATTTGCTTTAGATCTTAAAGAAGGATCATTTGCTGCTGCTTTGTCTGCATATTGAGCAGCTAACCAATAAACAGCTCTTCTATTAAACTGATCGTCTCCACACTCGTTAATACTTGAACCATATAAGCTTGCAATTAATAAGTAAGCTTTACCATAAGATGGTTTTACAGCTAATGCTTTACGGGCATATGTACGAGCCTGAGAGCGAGATGATTTGCTGTAAATAGCTGCCATTTTATAATAAACTGCTGCTTTTTTAGACGAATCTTCAAACAAGTTTGCCGCTTGATTAAAGTAATCCATAGACTTACTGCTGTTTCCTCTTTGCGATTCTACAATACCTAATTTATATGCTGCTTCTGCACTTGGGTTAAGTCTGTATAAAGCTTCAGATATTTTAGAAAACAATGGATCTTCGTCACATTCTTTTGCTTCTAAACGGTCAGCGGCTCTTTGCAACCATTGCTCGTCATTTTTATTAAGTTCAAATGATTTTTGGTAAAAAGGTATTAATCTATCACAAGAAGAAAGCGACATAATA
>CBFIIG010000007.1:0-8440 GCA_965662615.1 Flavobacterium sp. | reverse complement strand
TGTATCCATACTTTCAGAAACCGTACTTAGATCTACTAAGTTACCTTCTAATTTTGCTTTCTTACGCTCTTCTTTACTAGACAATGCTTCATTGTTTTCTATACGAACTAAATATGCATCTATTTCTTCAGAGTTTTTCTTGTTCTCTTCTGCAATTTTCAGGTTAACATCGTCGTATTTATCAAAAACTTGTTGTAACTCTAAACCGTAAGTTCCGGCGTTGTATTTATTTACATATAATTCAAAATAAGCATATAATGCTCTTGGCGAATCGAAAGAATTTTTTTCTAACGTAAAACCTTTGTCTAAAAAGTTATAAATTTCGTCTTTAGTTCCTATTCCATTATTAAACAATACTAAACCTTTATCCATATTTAAGCCAACTGCTTTTTCAGGAAAATGAGTTTCGTATTCATCATACAACTTAAATAACTCATCTTTAAGAGCAATTTTTTCTGCTTCAGTTGTAGCTGCATCTATTTTTTTATTAAAAAGAATAGCTCCATATACATACGTTAAATAACTTTCTGTAGGACAGTCTTTTCTTAACTTATCTAAATAAGTATATGCTGCTGGATCTCCTGCTTTTGCAGAAGAGCTCATTAAACTTAATGTTTCTCCACATTCTTGAGCAGTTACAAACAAACTTGCTGCCGCTACAAATAATAAAGTTAATTTCTTTTTCATCTTAGTATTCTATTTTTATTAATCTATTTTTCTTTTTCTAAACCACTTATCTGCAAATGAGAATCCCACTCTAACGCTGTAATAATCTTCTTGAACCAAACCATTTGTTGTAGTACCTTTTTGACCATATTCTAAACCTACATTTATTTTAGATAACCCTAGTGGTAAACCTAAACCAAAATTTATGCCAAAGTCTTTTACATCTTGATTATTTATAACTAAACCTGAGTTCTCGAAACGTAAACCTGCACTATAAGTAACTCTACTTAAGTAACTTGTAAACGAATCATATTTTGGAATAAAAAATCCACCAATTGTAATTCGTTGTCCGTTTTTATAACTTGCATTTAAATTATTAGAAAAACGATTGGTTGTTTTACTGTTATCAATTGCTGTTAACTGCCCGCCAAACATCCACTTATTTGTTTTACCAATACCAACTGCCATTACAGTAGTTGCAGGAATATGAAGTGTTGAATTAGAAACATTAATATCTAATTCATCATTTACAAATTCAGTACCTGTAGCACCATATATTATTGTTGCTATGCTTCTGGAATTCTCGCTGTCTAAAGTAGATGATGGAGTATAATTAAAACTTCCATACAAATTATAAGATTTACCAATTTTAGTATCATACATTAAACCTACGTCGTAAGAAACTCCCTTAATATAAGATGTATTAAGTTCTCTTGTTGGAAATTGAACTCCACTAATAAAAGCCGTATTTTTGTTTGTTACTTCTCCAAAATTATATGAGATATTTAAACCTGCATTTAACCCTTTTAATATGTTGTAAGCACCACCCATAAAAATTCTATTTATGTTTCCGCTACCTACATATTGGTTTGCTCTTTCGGTAACACCATCAGCCTCTAAACTATTTTTTTGAATTTTATAACCCACGGCACTGTAAGGCATTAAACCAAAAGCAGCTCCAGCTTTACCCATAGGAATACCAACGGCCAAATAATCGTATGAAGTACGATTTTGACTATCAGAACTCGAAGCATCGCTTTGATTTGTAAATTTTGACGTACCCCCAATTGTAAAAGTTGTTAACTTTAAGTTAGCATACGAGGCAGGGTTTAGAATATTTAATGACATACTATCTTTTAAAACCGACAGCCCTCCCATGTTGGTTATGTCGTGAGTACCTCTGTGTTTTAAATCGCCAAGTCCGTAAAAAGAATAAACCGACCCCGATGTTTCTTGGGCATTTGTAACCACTGTAACAGAAATTATCAGTAGAAATATAATTTTTTTAATCATTTGCATGTGTGCTATAAAGTGATAATAAATACAAACTTTCTAATAAAAAGTTAGCATCGGCAAATATGGTACTTTTTAATCTTTTAGCCAAAAAATTAGTGTCACCTCCTGTTAAAATTATTGTTAATTGTGAATATTTAAGAAAATATTGAGAAATCACATGCTCAATTTCTGCTAATAAACCGTTCACTACACCACTATGAATGGCATTCGCTGTGCTGTTTCCAACCAAATCTTCTGGATATTGGGTTTCTAAAAGCGGTAATTTATTTGTAAAATGATGCAAAGCTTTGTATCGCATGCGTAAACCAGGCGATATTGCTCCACCTAAATATTCGTTTTGTGAAGAAATAATATCGAAAGTAACACATGTTCCAGCATCTATTACCAAAACATTTTGATTGGGGTATTTAATACAAGCACCAGCCGCTAAAACCATTCTATCTACTCCCAAAGTATTTGGTGTTGTATATTTATTTACAAATGGCAACTTTGTTTTATGCGATATCAAGACCAACTCAGAATGTTTTTCAATGCAATTTTTTACCTCAAAGCGTAATTCTGCTACCTGAGAAAGCACTGTTTTGTTTATTTTAGAAAAAAAAGTAAAAATATTTTCAAGCTCTAAAACTGCCTCTTTTTCTAGGAATTGATACTGCCTCACCAACTTATTATCCTCATAAACAGCACATTTAAAATACGAGTTCCCAACATCTAAAACTAATAGCATCTATATTTTTTTAAGATTGCAAATATACAAATTGATTTTTTTTTATTTTTATTTTGGATAACTTAAAAAAGCTATTATATTTGCACTCGCAATACGCTAATGGTACCTTAGCTCAGTTGGTAGAGCAAAGGACTGAAAATCCTTGTGTCCCTGGTTCGATTCCTGGAGGTACCACTACAAACCCTTAAAACTTCTGTTTTAAGGGTTTTTGCATTTTAAGAATTAAAACAATCTTAATGCATTCTTTTTGTCTAATTTTTTTAGAAAAAAACAAAATTCTCATTTAAATACTGTATTTATTAAAACATTAACAAAACTGAAGACTTTAATGCAATTTTGTGAATTGTTTGAGTAAATATATAAAAACCAATCACTAATTTTGATTTTAGATACTTAACATTAAAAGATATAATATATGAAAGTTGGAATTGATGCCATACAATTTGATATACCTAAAATATTTTTACCCATTGAAATTTTAGCAAAAAATAGAAACATAGAAGCTGAAAAACTCACAAAAGGTTTAGGTCTACAAAAAATGAGTTTTTTAGACACCAATCAAGATATTATCACTTTAGCTTCAAATGCGTTGTACAAATTAATTGAACAAGAAAAAATAAGTCCAAACGAAATTTCACGTATTTATGTAGGTACAGAAAGCAGTATAGACAACTCAAAACCAATAGCTTCTTACATAATTCAAGTCTTAGAACAAAAAACAGGAGCAAATTCTTTTCGAAATTGTGATGTTGTAGATTTTACTTTTGCTTGTATTGGTGCAGTTGATGCACTTCAAAATTGTGTAGACTACATACGCTTAAATCCGACAAAAAAAGCGATTGTTATTGCCACAGATAATGCAAAATACGATTTAGTTTCTACCGGTGAATACACGCAAGGTGCTGGTGCAGTTGCTATGTTAATTAAGGCTAACCCAAGTATAATTTCTTTTTCTAATGAAACGGGAGTTTCTACAAGTGGAGTTTTTGATTTTTTTAAACCCAAAATTACCATTCAAAAATCAGAAATAACAAAAAACACTAATAATGAAAATTGGTTTGGTATTGAAGAAACTGAAATTACAATATCTAAAGAACAACCTGTTTTTGATGGACAATATTCAAACACTTGTTATATCAATAGAATATCTGAAGCGTACAACCATTATAAAAAAGAAAGCAATCAAGGTGGCCCTATTTATAATAATTGGGAATTAATATTTATGCACCTACCCTACTGTTATCAGGGAAGAAGGACTTTTATAGAAATATTTGCAAATGAAAATTTAAACTTGTTAGAAAGTCAAGTTGGAGAAAATACTAAAGAAAAATTACGTGCTCTTTCAAAATCAAACGAATATTTAGAACTGGTAAATCAAAAAATAAAACCATCAGAAATTGCCTCTGGTGAAGTTGGAAATATTTATACAGGTTCTATATTTTTAGGATTTTTATCTGCTTTATACTTTAGCCATAAAGAAAACAAAAACTTATTAAACAAAAAATCAGGATTCATTGCTTACGGAAGCGGTTCAAAATCAAAAGTATTTGAGGGGATTATTGAAGAAAATTGGCAAGCGAAAATTAAAAAAACAAAACTGTTTGAAATTTTAGAACAAAGAACTGCAATTGATTTTGAAACTTATGAACAACTGCATAGAAAAGAGCTTAAAAATGTTGTTTTAAACCCAAATAATGAATTTATTTTAGATTATATCGAAAAAGATAATCCTGTACTAAATGGAGCTCGTTTTTATAAATTTATAGATTAGATTTTGTTTTATTTTTTATTAATATTAAAAAATGAAGCAACAGAATTAATTAAAAATCAATCCTAACTTATTGGGACTGTATAAAAAAGTAAAAACCCTTATATTTAAGGGTTTTTACTTTTTAATAGGTTAAAATTTATTTATCCCATTATATTATAACCGCCATCTACATGCCTTATTTCACCTGTAATTCGACCGTTTGGTCTAAATAAATGGATAATTTCGTTTGCTAAGTCATCTGGTGTTGCGTTTCCTAATGGGCTTAATTTATCGGCTGTATCAAAATCGGACTGAACCAATGTTGCCGTACCCGCCTTACTGCCCATAAAAGGTGAAAATCGGATTGCATTTACCCTTGTACCATTTTTTCTCCCTAACTCATCTGCCAATTCAATGGTAATACGTTCTAATGCCGCTTTTGCAATACTCATATTTCTATATGGGTGAAAAGTAACTTTTGCAGCTGCAATATAACTGAGCGAACAAATTGAAGATTTAGGTTGAATTATATTGTATTTATATAAATATTGAGAAATTCGAATTAAAGAGTAAGCCGAAACCTCCATAGTATCGCAAAACTCATCTTTTGTGACCTCTAAAATGGGTTTTACCACTTTGTTCCTAATGGTTTTATCCATTGCAATTGCATGTAAAAAACCATCTAATTTTATATTATTATCTGCCAGGTTTTTGGCAAAATCATTCACACTTTCTTCTAAGGTTACATCTAATATTTCGGTTTGCACGTCTGTACCTAACTCACTTTTTACAGCTGCCTCAAAATCGGAAAAATTTTTATCTAAAAAGGCTTTTGCCTTTTCTGATAAATTAGCATGAAACTTACTTACTCCTAAACCTGTACAAATTACTTTCCCGTTGTTTTGAATAATTTGCTTGGCAACGTACATAGCCAAAGAATTTTTATCTGCTATACCCGTAATTAAAAACGTTTTATCTTTAAACATATTTTTTTGTTTTAAATTTATTTTACCATTTATACAAGGCTGTTCCCCATGTCCAACCAGCTCCTACTGCAGCAAACAACAATATATCTCCTTTTTTAAACTCGTTGTTTTTATGCGTTTCGTCTAAAATAATAGGAACTGTTCCGCCAGATGTATTTGCGTACTTATCCATATTGGTTTTTACTTTTTCGAAAGGCATATTTACTTTACGCGCAATTTCTTGTAAAATTCGAATACTGGGTTGGTGCGGCAATAAAAAATCAACCTGATCGATATGCATTTTGTTGTTCTTTAAAATTTTATCTATGCAAATTGGCACTACTGCTGTAGCCGTATCAAAAACAGCTTTACCGTTCATTTTAAAATAATGATCGCCGTTTTTTACTGTCTCTGCAGATGCTGGATTTTCCGACCCACCAGCCAAAACCGTAAAATGCTCTTTTCCTTCACCGTCTGAATGAAGTAAGAAATCTATAAACCCTTTATCTTCGTCTGTTGCTGAAAGTATCATGGCTCCAGCCCCATCTCCAAAAAATACTGCGTCTCGTCTTTCCCAGTCTATTATGGTTGAAAAAGTATCTGCTCCTATTACCAATGCATTTTTGTACATGCCTGTTTTTACAAATTGTGCCGCTGTAGCCATAGTAAATAATGCACCCGAACATACTGCAGAAATATCGAAAGCAACTGCATTTTTGGCATTTAATTTGTCTTGAACAAAACAAGCGGTAGCTGGCGAAGGTCTGTCGGGTGTAGTAGTAGCAACTATTATTAAATCTATTTCTTCTACTTTAACCTTTGCATTTTCTATTGCTTTAAGGGCCGCTTTATAAGCCAAGTCACTGGTTGCTTCACCGGTAGAAATTCTACGTTCTTTAATGCCCAGTTTAGAATAAATCCATTCATCTGACGAACCAATAGCATCGAAAAAATTGTTTTTTACTGTATTTTCTGGAACATAAGAACCTGTTCCTTTGATATAAACGTTTTTCATTTTGTAAAATTTTGACAAATTACTTGCTATTTTTTTAGAAAATTAGCATAAACTCGAATAAATTGATAATTTTTACAAAATCTGTATTTAAGAGCTGCTTTAGTTACTATTTTTTTAAAAGAATCAATATAATACACTATAATATTGACTATTTTACAATTGATTTTTTTTTGAATTTCTATACACTCGCATAAGGGATAGTAGCGGCATCCTTTTGTGTAGCAAAGCGGAACAAAAGATATAGCGAATAGCCCGACCTGAGGCACGAAGGATATGCCCAAAATTACTCTACAGAAATAGAAACTACTTTGCCTTCGTTACTTCTTACATTAAAAACAGTGCCGTCTGCAAAAAGCAAATACTGCCCTTTAATACCTATTAATTTTTCGGTAAACAAAGGCGTTTTTTCTAAATTGAGGCTTTTAACTTTTAAAGGGTAATTTAAAACGGGATAATCTAATTGCTGGGCTGTATTGGTATTATCTACAAATTCTAAAACCTCCGCTGGTAAATGCGAAATGGCTCTGTTTCTTTCTGCAGTTAAATCAACCGAAATTATATCGTTTTTAAGCATTTTTTGCCACGCCGTTTTATCGGTATAAAAATCTTTTAAGGCTACCTCTGTAATACCCGCCAAATACCTGTTCGGCACTTCTACCAATGGAATTGCCTGTGTTGCGCCTTGGTCTATCCAGCGTGTTGGCACTTGTGTTTTGCGGGTTACACCCACTTTTATGTCGCTAGAAACTGCCAAATACACAATATGCGGTTGCAATTGCACGCGTTTTTCGTATTCTAAATCGCGGTCTTCTTGATCCAAATGAGCCGTACTTAATTCAGGTTTCATTATCCAATCGCCTACCGCAGGGCTGCTCATAAAACAATCGTAACAAAAACCTTGACGGAATACTTTTTTAGGCTGATGGCAATTTAAACATTCATAACCCGTAAAATGCAACTGAATATTTTGCCCCAATAATTGGTTAAAATGCAGGTACGAATCTTTAAAAACCAAATAATAATTAATAGGTTCGCCCAATTCGGTTTGCATTTTTGTGAGTACGCCGTTGTAAGTCATTTTGGTCAATTTTTAGAGTTTTGCTTTTATTTTAAACAAAATTTTCTATTTTTGGTAAAGTTATAATTAGTTGATTATAATTCATAATTAAGCAGAAACAAATATGCCGTTACCTATAATAAATTCTATTGCCACTTGGTTTCTTAAAAAAAGAATCCATCAGATGGAGTTGTTTATTAAGTACCCGCATGAAGTACAGCACGAACTTTTAATGGGCTTAGTTAAAACGGCAGAAAACACCGAATTTGGTAAAACCCATAATTTTAACACCATAAAATCTAGGGAAGATTTTGCTAAAAATGTGCCTTTAAAAAGTTACGAAGATATAGTAGAAACTATTGAGCGCATGCGTAATGGCGAAACCAATGTTTTGTGGCCAACGGCTGTAAAATGGTTTGCCAAATCGAGCGGAACAACCAATGCAAAAAGTAAATTTATACCTGTTAGCAATGAGGCTTTGGAGTATTGCCATTACAAGGCAAGTAAAGATTTGTTGTGTTTGTATTTAAACAACAACCCCAATTCGGAACTGTTTTTGGGTAAAAGTTTACGCTTGGGCGGAAGCAAAGAAATTTTTGAAGATAAAAACACCTTTTACGGAGATTTATCGGCTATTTTAATTGAAAACATGCCGGCTTGGGCCGAATTTAGCTCTACACCTAGTAGCAAAACTTCGTTAATGGGCGATTGGGAACACAAGCTACCTGCAATTGTAAACGAAACCACAAAAGAAAACGTAACCAGTCTTGCTGGTGTGCCTAGTTGGATGTTGGTATTACTAAATAAAACTTTAGAAACTACTGCTGCTGAATCGTTAAATGAATTTTGGCCCAATGCCGAAGTTTATTTTCATGGCGGTGTAAGTTTTGAACCTTACCGAGAACAATACCGAAAGTTATTTCCAAATCCGAAATTTCAGTTTTATGAAATTTACAATGCCTCT
>CBFIIG010000006.1:0-31255 GCA_965662615.1 Flavobacterium sp. | reverse complement strand
AAAAAGGTTATGTTTATTTTTCTCAAAAAGAGAATAAAAAGGCAGCAAATTACTTTAATAAAGTTTTAAATTCTAAAGATTTTGGTAGCCAAGCCAAATATTATTTAGGTTATATGTCTTATGAAACTGATGATTATAAATCGGCAAACACCTATTTTGATCAAGTGGAAGACCAGGAAAAGTATAAAGAAAAAATGGGCTATTTTCAGGCAGACATGAATTTCAAGTTGGGTAACTTTAAAGAAGCTATAGAATTGGGTAAAGCTCAATTAGATAAATCTAAAGGCGCTGAAATTAGCGAATTATCTAAAATTATTGGAGAATCTTATTTTAATTTAAAAGACTATAAAAATGCTTTATTATATTTAAAAGAGTATAAGGGTAAAAAAGGCAAATGGAACAATACCGATTTTTATCAATTGGGTTATACGTATTATAAAAATGGGGATTATATAAAAGCAATAGATCAGTTTAATAAAATTATAGACAGTAAAGATTTTGTTTCTCAAAATGCATATTATCATTTAGGTGAATGTTATTTAAAAAACAATCAAAAACAACAAGCACTTAACGCATTTAAAGCGGCAAGTGAAATGGATTTTGATGCAAAAATTAAAGAAGATTCTTCTTTTAATTATGCAAAGTTAAGTTATGAGTTGGGCAATCCGTACCAGTCTGTACCTTCGGTATTACAAGGTTTTATAGCTCAATATCCCAAATCTTCTTTCGCACCCGAAGTTCAAAAATTACTAATTAGTTCGTTTGTAACTTCTAAAAACTATAAAGAAGCGTTGGACTTATTAGAAAAAAACAAAACAGCAGAAAATAAGGTTATTTATCAGAAAGTAGCTTTTTACAGAGGCTTAGAATTGGCGACAGATAACGAGACAAAAGAAAGTAAAATTTTGTTTGAAAAAGCCATTGCAGAAAACAAAACACCTTTATATACCGCTAGAGCTCTTTTTTGGAAAGGAGAGAGCGAGTACAATTTAAATCAGTTTGATGCAGCTATACTTAGTTACTTACAGTTTAGCGGTTATAACGAAGCAAAAACAACCCCTGAGTATGAAAACTTTGAGTACAATATTGCATACGCTTATTTTAAAACTAAAAATTATGCCAAGGCAATTGACTATTTTAAAAACTTTACTACCAAATCAACTTTAAGTTCAGAGCGATTAACCGATGCTTTTTTGCGTTTAGGAGATTGTTATTTTATAAGTGCGCAGTATTGGCCTGCAATGGAAAGTTATAACAAAGCCATTGAGAAAAAGAGTCCAGATGCAGATTATGCAGCTTTTCAAAAAGGAATCAGTTATGGTTTTGTTCAAAAAAACGACAAAAAAATAGAAGACTTAAATAGCTTTATGCAAAAGTACCCCAAATCGCAGTATGCAGACGACGCTTTGTATGAACTTGGAAATACTTATGTAGCCGAAGGTCAGCAAACAAAGGCATTAGCCAGTTACGAAAAATTAGTTACGGTGTATGTAAATAGTAATTATGTGCCAAAAACCATTTTAAAACAAGGTCTTATTTATTATAATGATAACGACACCGCTAAAGCTTTAATTAAATTTAAAAAAGTAGCTGCCGATTTTCCTAATTCAGCAGAAGCTTTAGAAGCTGTAAATACGGCTCGTTTAATATATATAGACAAAGGAAATGTTGCCGAATATGCTGCATGGGTTAAAACATTAGATTTTATAGAAGTTTCAGATGTGGAGCTGGATAACGCTACCTATGAATCGGCAGAAAGACAATATTTGCAAAATAATATAAAACAAGCAACCAGTGGGTTTTTAACTTATTTAGCCGAATTTCCAGAAGGATTACATGCTTTAAAAGCCAATTTTTATTTAGGTCAGTTTTATTATGCAGACGATCTAGCGGCAAGTGCAATTAAGCATTTTGAATATGTAGTTAGTAAACCCAAATCGGAATATACAGAACAGGCTTTGGTGCGTTTGTGTGAGCTAGTTATTAAAGAGAAAAACACAACAAAAGCGATTTCTAATTTATTGCATTTAGAAAAAATTGCCGATTTCCCGCAAAACAGAACCTATGCGCAAACCAACTTAATGAAACAGTATTACGAAAATGAAAACTTTAGTGATGCTGTAAAATATGCTCAAGTAGTTTTAAACGATGCAAAAGTAGATGACCGTATAAAATTAGACGCTCAATTATTTATTGCTCGTTCGGCAATTAAAACCAATAACGAAGCAGAAGCTAAAAAAGCCTATGCAGCTTTACAGTTGACGGCAACGGGTGCTTTAGCTGCAGAAGCAACGTATTATGAGGCTTATTTTAAAAATAAAGAAAATAAGTTTGAAGCCTCAAATGAAGTAGTTCAAACATTAGCTTCTCAGTATTCGGGGTATAAATATTATGCCTCTAAAGGATTGTTGTTAATGGCTAAAAATTTTAAAGCTTTAGATGATAATTTAAATGCAAAAGTAATTTTAGAGAGTTTAATTTCAAATTTTTCTCAATTTCCAGATGTGGTAGAAGATGCTAAAATTGAGTTGGCATCTTTAAAAGAAGAGGCTGCGAAAACCAATAGTTCTATTCAAAATTAATTACAAGAGAAATGAAGATGTTTAAAAAAATATATATTACACTATTGTTTTTGGGTTTAGGAATTCAAGCGCAAGAAAAAGACTCAATAGGTTCGCAAGTAGTAACCATTGTAAAGGCATATTCGCCTACCATTTCAGATGCGTTTAAAGTAAAAGAATTACCTCAATTAGAAGACGAACAAACCATAGATAAAGAAAAAATAAATTATACGATATTCTCTGTTCCTGTGGCTTCAACTTTTACGCCTTCTAAAGGGAAAGCGGCTGATTTGGAATCGGAAAAAAGGAAAAAACTATACGATAATTATGCAGTTCTTGGTTTTGGAAATTATCCAACCATTCAGGCGGAATTATATGCTAATAAGTCCTTTTCTAAAAACAGTTTTGTGTCTGGTATGTTCCGGCATTTGTCTTCTCAAGGTGGAATTAATAACTTGTTATTAGACGATTATTATTACAATACAAATTTAGATTTGGCTTATGCATTTAAAGATAAAAGCAAAAGTATAGTAGTAGATTTATTGCTAGAAAACGATGTGTATAATTGGTATGGTCTACCGGTCGATAAGCTAACGTTGCCACAAGCCGATTTGGCTGCAATTTCGGCTACTCAATCGTATACTACTATTGGCTTAGGTGCAAAGTTAGACGTTAATAAAGGTTTTTTTAAATCGGTAGGTTTTAATGCACTACATTTTACCGATAAGCTATCTTCTGCAGAAACACAATTTAAATTATCACCAGAGTTTTTATTTCCCATTAGAAAAGAAAATGTAAAAACAAAATTGTACTTGGATTACTTAAGTGGTAGTTTTAATTCGGACTTTTATAACACATTTAGTCCAGAATATTCAAGTTTAATTGCGGGTGTAGCGCCAAGCATATTATATAATTCGGGAGATTTAGCCGTAGAGTTAGGTGCAGGTTTATATTACGGAATGTTAAGTAAAAACAACAATTCAAGTAATAAACTGTTTATTTACCCTAACGTAAATGCTTCTTATAAAATAGTAGGTGAGTATTTAATTACTTATGCAGGTTTAACGGGAGATTATGCTCAAAACAGTTATAGAGATTTCGCTAATGAAAATCCATATGTTTCGCCAACTTTAGATATAACACCAACGGATACTAAGTATAACGTTAATGCAGGTTTAAAAGGAAAGCTTTCGGCTACTATTGGTTTTGATGTTTTTGCAGGCTATGCAAACCAAGCAAATAAAGCTTTGTTTTTAAGTAACACGTTTAGTAGTGTAAACACAAATAAAAACGGTTATGCTTATGCTAATTCATTTCAAGTTGTTTATGATGATGTAAAGACAACTATGTTTGGTGCGGCTTTAAATGCATCTGTCTCTAACAAAGTAGATTTAGGCTTAAAAGCAACATACGAGTCTTTCGATTCTAAAAATTTAGAACAAGCTTGGAACTTACCTAATCTAAATGCCGAATTAAATTTAAGCGTAAAAGTTGCCGAAAAATGGACTTTTGGCAGTAGATTGTTTTATATAGGTGAACGATATGATTTACTAACACAAGACAATTTATTTTTACCTTCTCAAGTAGAACATATAACCACAAAGCTGCCAGCCTATTTAGATGTCAATGCAAACTTAAATTACAAGTACAACGACAAGCTAACTGCCTTTTTAAAGTTAAACAATATGCTTAATAATGATTATATGAAATGGGCAAATTACAAAGTGCAAGGCTTACAGGTATTGGTAGGAGCAAATTTAAAATTTGACTTTTAATTAAAATAAATTCAATTGTATAGTTTTAAATAAAAAACATTTTGTAGTTTTGCACCCTTAAAGAAAGGAGGTGTCAAGACTATGTTAATAATTCCAATAAAGGACGGAGAAAATATCGATAAAGCATTAAAGCGTTACAAACGTAAGTTTGACCGCACACGTGTAGTTCGTCATTTGCGTGCACGTCAACAGTTCGATAAACCGTCTGTAATTAAAAGAGCACAAATACAAAAAGCACAATATGTACAAGGAATGCGTGATGCTTTAGAAAGTTAAGCAAATATTCTATTGTAAATTATAGAACCGATAGTAAATAAAGTGTAACTTTGTTTCTATCGGTTTTTTTTATGCTATTAAATAAATACAAAGATTATCTGTTAATTGAAAAAAACAGTTCTTCAAACACAGTAACATCTTATATTAAAGATGTTCAGGATTTCTTTGTTTTTATAAAAGAGGTAGATTCTAATGCTAGTTTGCAAAATGTAACCTATATACAATTGCGTTCTTGGATCGTTTTTTTAATGGATGGTGCTACAAAGCCACAATCTATAAACAGAAAAATATCATCGTTAAAATCCTTCTATCTTTTTTTATTAAAAATAAAAGAAATTGAAGTTAATCCCACAACAAAATTAAAAAGCTTAAAGGCTCCAAAATTAAAGCAAGTTCCTTTTTCTGAAAAAGAAATGGAGGAGGTGACAAGTACCTTGGTTTTTGCTGAAGATTTTGAAGGTATACGAGATAAGTTGGTGATTACGCTTTTTTATGCCACAGGAATAAGACGGTCTGAGTTGATTTCTTTAAAATATAATGCGGTTGATTTTGAGCTAAAACAAATAAAAGTAATTGGTAAACGAAATAAGGAAAGGATAATTCCATTACTTGATATTGTGTTGGAGTTGATTTATTTATATAAAGAAAAAAGGGCTGAATTACAGCAAGTAAATAGCGACATGTTAATTTTGTCTAAAAAAGGTAATAAATTAAGTGAATCATTTGTTTATCGTTTAATAAATAACTACTTTAGTAAAGTGTCTCAGAAAGTAAAAAAGAGTCCACATGTATTGCGTCATTCTTTTGCAACTCATTTGTTAAATAATGGTGCAGACTTAAACGCAGTAAAAGAATTATTGGGTCATAGTAGTTTGGCTTCTACTCAAGTTTATACTCATAGTAGTTTGGTAGAATTAAAAAAAGTGTACAAAAACGCACATCCTAGATCTGATGATTAAAAAATGTTTAACCTTAAAACCTAAAAGTGTATGAAAGTAAATGTTCAAGCCGTTAATTTTGATGTAGATCGTAAATTAATAAATTTTACGCAAGAGAGATTGGATAAGTTAGAGAAGTTTTATGACCGAATAATTTCGGCAGATGTCTATTTAAAGTTAGAAAATAGTAGTGATAAGGAAAATAAAACAGCCGAGGTAAAAATTAACGTTCCGGGTGATGAGTTTATAGTTAAAAAAACAGCTAAACTTTTCGAAGAAGCTTTAGATCTTGCAGCTGAATCTTTAGAGCGTGTTGTAAAAAAACATAAAGAAAAACAAAGAGCACATGTATAGAGTAAAAAAAAATATAAATAATTTGTATTTGTAATTTTATTATGTACATTTGCAGTCCGTTAGAAATAGCGGATTTTTTATATGGTATAAGCCGATGTAGCTCAGCTGGCTAGAGCAGCTGATTTGTAATCAGCAGGTCGTGGGTTCGAGTCCCTCTATCGGCTCTACTTTTTAAGTAGTAAAAATATTGAAATATTGGTAAGGGAGGATACTCAAGCGGCCAACGAGGGCGGACTGTAAATCCGCTGACTACGTCTTCGCAGGTTCGAATCCTGCTCCTCCCACAATTTAAAGACCTTTTGATGGGTTGAAAAGCCGGTGTAGCTCAGGGGTAGAGCGTTTCCTTGGTAAGGAAGAGGCCACGGGTTCAATTCCCGTCATTGGCTCGGAATTTTTTTTAAAAATTTTAAACACTAATTATATAAACTAAGATTAAATTATTAAGTCATGGCAAAAGAAACATTCGATCGTTCGAAACCGCACTTAAACATTGGTACAATCGGACACGTAGATCACGGTAAAACTACCTTAACTGCAGCAATTACAAAAGTATTATCTGACGCTGGTTTTTCAGAAGCAAAGTCATTTGATCAAATCGATAACGCTCCAGAAGAAAAAGAAAGAGGTATTACAATTAATACATCTCACGTTGAGTATGCAACAGCTAATCGTCATTACGCTCACGTTGACTGTCCAGGTCACGCGGATTACGTAAAAAACATGGTTACAGGTGCTGCACAAATGGATGGTGCTATCTTGGTGGTTGCCGCTACAGATGGTCCAATGCCACAAACACGTGAGCACATCCTTTTAGGTCGCCAGGTAGGTGTGCCTAGAATTGTTGTTTTCATGAACAAAGTTGACATGGTTGATGACGCTGAGTTATTAGAGCTTGTTGAAATGGAAATAAGAGATTTATTATCATTCTATCAGTATGATGGTGATAACGGACCAGTTGTTGCTGGATCTGCTTTAGGAGCATTAAATGGAGAACAAAAATGGGTTGACACTGTGTTGGAATTAATGGCAGCTGTTGATGCATGGATTGAAGAGCCAGTTCGTGATACTGACAAGCCTTTCTTAATGCCGGTTGAAGATGTATTTACAATTACAGGTCGTGGAACTGTTGCTACAGGTCGTATCGAAACTGGTATTGCTAATACAGGAGATGCAGTTGAAATCATTGGTATGGGAGCTGAAAAATTAAACTCTACAGTAACTGGAGTTGAGATGTTCCGTAAAATCCTAGATAGAGGTGAAGCTGGAGATAACGTTGGTATCTTATTAAGAGGTATTGATAAAGATGATATCAAACGTGGAATGGTAATCTGTAAGCCAGGTTCTGTTAAGCCACACGCTCACTTTAAAGCTGAGGTTTATATCTTGAAAAAAGAAGAAGGTGGACGTCACACTCCATTCCATAATAACTACCGTCCACAGTTTTACGTACGTACAACTGACGTAACAGGAACTATCTCTTTACCATCAGGTGTAGAAATGGTTATGCCAGGGGATAACTTAACAATTGATGTTACTTTATTAAGCCCAATCGCATTATCTGTTGGTTTACGTTTTGCTATCCGTGAAGGTGGTAGAACTGTAGGTGCAGGACAAGTTACTGAAATTTTAGACTAATTCTAGGCTAACTTTTAGAAAGTAATAATATATAAGCCAGTTGATTTTTCAGCTGGCTTTATAATCAAACGGGTGTAGTTCAAGGGTAGAATAGCGGTCTCCAAAACCGTTGATGGGGGTTCGAATCCCTCCACCCGTGCATAATAAATAAAATTACAATGGCAAACTTTGTTAACTATATATCGGACGCTTTTAATGAATTAAAAGTAAATGTAACTTGGCCAAAATGGTCGGAAGTGCAGCGATTAACTATTATAGTAGCAGTTTTCTCTATCCTTTTTTCTTTGTTGATTTGGGGAATTGATACTGTTTTTATAAAAGCATTAGAAGGTTTTTTTAACCTTATAAAATAATTTTTCATGGCTGACAATAGTGTAAGAAAGTGGTACGTAGTAAGAGCAGTTAGCGGACAAGAAAATAAAGTGAAAGCTTATATTGAGTCTGAAACTGCAAGATTAGGTATGTCAGATTATGTTTCTCAAGTTTTAGTCCCTACTGAAAAAGTAGTTCAGATTAAAGACGGAAAAAAAATAGCTAAAGAAAAAGTATATTTTCCTGGTTATATAATGGTAGAAGCTAATTTAACAGGTGAGGTACCTCACATTATAAAATCAATACCAGGTGTAATTGGTTTTTTAGGTGAAGTTAAAGGTGGTGATCCAGTGCCGTTAAGAATGTCTGAAGTAAACCGTATGTTAGGTAAAGTTGATGAGTTATCTGTTAAAGAAGATTTAATGACTATTCCTTTTAATATTGGTGAAACAATAAAGGTTGTTGATGGACCTTTTAATGGTTTTAATGGAACTATTGAAAAAATCAACGAAGACAAGCGTAAACTAGAAGTAATGGTGAAAATTTTTGGAAGAAAAACACCTTTAGAGCTTAGTTTTATGCAAGTAGAAAAAGTATAATTTTTGTTACACATATAAATCACATCACATGCTTCCAATCGTTTGATGTGCTAAATCATTAAAAAATGGCAAAAGAAGTTAGTAAAGTAGTTAAATTACAAGTTAAGGGAGGTGCAGCGAATCCATCGCCACCGGTCGGACCTGCTTTGGGGGCTGCTGGAGTTAACATCATGGAGTTCTGTAAGCAATTCAATGCTAGAACACAAGATAAACCCGGTAAAGTTTTACCAGTACAAATTACTGTGTATAAAGATAAATCTTTCGATTTTATCGTTAAGACGCCACCAGCTGCAGTACAAATTTTAGAAGCAGCTAAAGTTAAGTCTGGTTCAGGTGAACCTAACCGTAAAAAAGTAGCAAGTGTTTCTTGGGATCAATTAAAAACCATAGCAGAAGACAAAATGCCCGATTTGAATGCATTCACAATTGAGTCGGCAATGAGTATGTTAGCCGGTACGGCTAGGTCTATGGGGGTAACAGTAACAGGAGATGCTCCTTTTAATAGTTAAAAGAATTAGCAATGGCAAAATTGACAAAAAAACAAAAAGAGGCAGCATCAAAAATTGATAAGAATAAATTATATTCTTTAAAAGAAGCTTCAGTTCTTATAAAAGAATTGGCTTCAGCAAAATTTGACGAGTCTGTAGATATTGCAGTACGTTTAGGAGTAGATCCTCGTAAAGCAAATCAAATGGTAAGAGGTGTGGTTACATTACCACACGGAACTGGTAAAGATGTTAAAGTATTAGCTTTAGTAACTCCAGATAAAGAAGAAGAAGCAAAAGCAGCTGGTGCTGATTTTGTTGGACTAGATGATTACCTACAAAAAATTAAAGATGGTTGGACAGATGTTGATGTTATCATCACTATGCCAGCTGTTATGGGTAAATTAGGACCATTAGGACGTGTTTTAGGACCAAGAGGTCTTATGCCAAACCCTAAAACTGGTACTGTAACTATGGATATTGCTAAAGCAGTAACTGAAGTTAAATCTGGTAAAATCGACTTTAAAGTTGACAAAACGGGTATTGTTCATGCAGGAATTGGAAGAGTTTCTTTCGATGCTGATAAAATATATGACAATGCACACGAAATTATTCAAACATTAATCAAAATGAAACCAACTGCAGCTAAAGGTACTTACATTAAGTCTTTGAACTTAACAAGTACTATGAGTCCTGCTATAGCTTTAGACCCTAAAGCCGTATAATTGGTAGTTAAAAATTTTTAATATGACAAGAGAAGAAAAATCAATCGCTATTGAAGGTTTAACTGCACAGTTAGAAGGAGTGAATGTGCTATATTTAGCAGACATTTCAGGACTAGATGCAGATGCTACCTCAAGTTTACGTCGTGCTTGTTTTAAAGCAGGAATTAAATTAGAAGTAGTTAAAAATACATTGCTTTCAAAAGCAATGGAATCTTCAGATGATAAATATGGTGACTTACCTTCTACATTAAAAGGAAACACTTCTATAATGATTGCAGAATCCGCTAATGGTCCTGCTAAAATTATAAAAGACTTCCGTAAGAAAGGTAAAAAACCTATTTTAAAAGGAGCTTTCATTAATGATGAAATCTATATTGGTGACGAAAATTTAGACGCGTTAGTATCTATCAAATCTAAAGAAGAAGTTATCGGTGAAATCATTGGATTATTACAATCTCCAGCAAAACGTGTATTGGCTGCTTTACAAAACAGACCAGACGCAGAAGAAGCTGCAGAATAATTCAATACAACAACAAGCGCACAATAAAACAATTATAAAAGAATCATTTAAAGATAGAAAAAATGGCAGATTTAAAACAATTCGCAGAGCAATTAGTTAACTTAACAGTTAAAGAAGTTAACGAATTAGCAACAATTTTAAAAGATGAATACGGTATAGAGCCTGCTGCAGCTGCAGTAGTAATGTCTGCTGGTGGTGGAGACGCTGGTGGTGCTGATGAGCAAACTGAATTCACAGTAGTATTAAAAGAAGCTGGTGCTTCTAAATTAGCTGTAGTAAAAGCAGTTAAAGAATTAACAGGTTTAGGTCTTAAAGAAGCTAAAGATTTAGTTGACGGTGCACCTACAAATGTTAAAGAAGGTGTTTCTAAAGATGAGGCTGAAGGTCTTAAAAATTCTTTAGAAGAGGCTGGAGCTGTTGTTGAGATTAAATAATTTCAACTCAATATAAAACCGGTTTAGGCCTTGAGAATAGCTCTCAAAGGCCTAAACCATTTTTGCGTATAAAAACGTTTTATACGATTTATCTTATTTTTAATAAAAATTTATCCATTGATGATTGCTAATCAGACTGAAAGATTAAATTTTGCTTCTACCAAGAATATTCCTAATTATCCTGATTTTTTAGATATTCAGGTAAAGTCTTTCCAAGATTTTTTTCAATTAGAGACTAAATCTGACGAAAGAGGTAATGAAGGGCTGTATAATACCTTCATGGAAAATTTCCCAATTACGGATTCTAGAAACCAATTTGTATTGGAATTTCTTGATTATTTTATTGATCCTCCACGTTATACTATAGAAGAGTGTATAGATCGTGGTCTTACTTATAGTGTGCCACTTAAAGCACGTTTAAAACTATATTGTACAGATCCGGAACATGAAGATTTCGAAACTATCGTACAAGATGTTTATTTGGGAACTATTCCTTATATGACACCTAGTGGTACCTTTGTAATAAATGGTGCTGAGCGTGTTGTTGTTTCTCAACTTCACCGTTCACCAGGTGTGTTCTTTGGTCAGTCTTTTCATGCCAATGGAACTAAGCTATATTCTGCACGTATTATTCCTTTTAAAGGTTCGTGGATAGAATTTGCTACCGATATCAATCAAGTGATGTACGCTTATATTGATAGAAAGAAAAAATTACCTGTAACAACGCTTTTCCGTGCAATTGGATTTGAACGTGATAAAGATATTTTAGAAATTTTTGATCTTGCAGAAGAAATTAAAGTTTCTAAAACAGGACTTAAAAAATATGCAGGTAGAAAACTTGCGGCACGTGTTTTAAATACATGGCATGAGGATTTTGTTGATGAAGATACGGGTGAGGTTGTTTCTATTGAAAGAAACGAAATTATCTTAGATCGTGATACAATATTAGATAAAGACAATATTGAAGAAATATTAGCAGCAGATGTTAAAAACGTTCTTTTACATAAAGAGGAAGGTAACGCAGCAGACTACGCTATTATTCACAATACCTTGCAAAAAGACCCTACTAACTCTGAAAAAGAGGCGGTAGAACATATTTACAGACAACTGCGTAATGCTGAACCGCCAGATGAGGAAACAGCTCGTGGTATTATAGATAAATTATTCTTCTCTGACCAACGTTATAACTTAGGTGAAGTTGGTCGTTATAGAATGAATAAAAAATTAGGTTTAGATATACCTAAAGAAAAACAAGTATTAACTAAAGAAGATATTATTACAATTGTAAAATATCTTATTGAGTTAATTAATTCTAAAGCGGAAATTGACGATATTGATCATTTATCAAACCGTCGTGTTCGTACTGTAGGGGAACAACTTTCATCTCAATTTGGTGTTGGTTTAGCTCGTATGGCTCGTACTATTCGTGAAAGAATGAACGTAAGAGATAATGAGGTGTTTACACCAATTGATTTAATTAATGCAAAGACTTTGTCTTCTGTAATTAATTCTTTCTTTGGAACAAATCAGTTATCTCAGTTCATGGATCAAACCAATCCATTAGCAGAGATTACGCACAAACGTCGTTTATCTGCACTAGGACCTGGTGGTTTATCTAGAGAGCGTGCAGGATTTGAGGTTCGTGACGTTCACTATACGCACTACGGACGTTTGTGTCCTATTGAAACACCAGAGGGACCAAACATTGGTTTGATATCTTCTCTTGGAGTTTATGCTAAAGTAAACGCTCTTGGATTTATTGAAACTCCATATAGAAAAGTAACAAACGGTAAAGTAGATTTGGTTTCAGAACCTATTTATTTAAGTGCTGAAGAAGAAGAAGGTCAAATGATAGCTCAAGCAAATATTGCAATGAGTGAAGATGGTCAAATTTCTTCTGAAAGAGTTATTGCTCGTGAGGAAGGTGATTTCCCTGTAGTTGAACCTAAAGATGTTCATTATACAGACGTTGCACCAAACCAAATTGCTTCTATTTCGGCTTCTTTAATTCCGTTCTTAGAGCATGATGATGCTAACCGTGCCTTGATGGGATCTAACATGATGCGTCAGGCCGTACCATTATTACGTCCTGAGTCTCCAATTGTTGGAACAGGTTTAGAGCGTCAAGTAGCTTCAGATTCTAGAGTATTAATTAATGCTGAAGGAAACGGAACAGTTACATACGTAGATGCTAATAAAATTACAATTACTTACGATAGATCTGATGAAGATCGTTTGGTAAGTTTCGATTCTGATGATAAAACGTATCAGTTAATTAAATTTAGAAAAACAAACCAAAGTACTAGTATTAACCTAAAACCAATCGTTAGAAAAGGCGATAAAGTTTCTAAAGGTCAAGTACTATGCGAAGGTTATGCAACTCAAAATGGTGAATTAGCACTAGGTAGAAACCTTAAAGTAGCATTTATGCCATGGAAAGGTTATAACTTTGAGGATGCAATTGTTATTTCTGAAAAAGTAGTTAGAGACGATGTTTTTACATCTATACATATTGATGATTATTCATTAGAAGTTAGAGATACAAAATTAGGTAACGAAGAGTTAACTAATGATATTCCTAACGTTTCTGAAGAAGCTACTAAAGACTTAGACGAAAACGGAATGATTCGTATTGGTGCTGAAGTAAAACCTGGTGATATATTAATTGGTAAAATTACTCCTAAAGGAGAATCAGACCCAACTCCAGAAGAAAAATTACTTCGTGCAATCTTTGGTGATAAAGCGGGTGATGTAAAAGATGCATCATTAAAAGCTTCACCATCTTTAAGAGGAGTTGTTTTAGATAAAAAATTATTTGCGAAAGCGGTAAAAGATAAAAGAAAACGTTCTCAAGATAAAGAAGAACTTGAAAAACTAGAAGTACAGTTTGAGGTAAAATACAACGAACTTAAATCGGTTTTAGTAGAAAAATTATTCACTATTGTAAATGGTAAAACATCACAAGGTGTAATGAATGATCTAGGTGAAGAAGTATTACCTAAAGGTAAAAAATTCACTCAAAAAATGTTAAATGCAGTTGAAGATTTTGCACACCTTACTCAAGGTCAATGGACAGTTGATGACGCAGTTAATAGATTAGTAAACGAATTGATACACAACTACAAAATTAAATTAAACGATTTACAAGGTTGGTTGCGTAGAGAGAAATTTACCATTACAGTTGGAGATGAATTGCCATCTGGAATATTAAAACTAGCTAAAGTTTATATTGCCAAAAAACGTAAACTAAAAGTAGGTGATAAAATGGCGGGACGTCACGGTAACAAAGGTATTGTTGCACGTATAGTTCGTCATGAAGATATGCCGTTTTTAGAAGACGGAACGCCAGTAGATATTGTTCTTAACCCGTTAGGTGTACCATCTCGTATGAACATTGGACAGATTTATGAAACAGTTCTTGGTTGGGCAGGTATGAACTTGGGTAGAAAATTTGCAACACCAATTTTTGATGGTGCAAGTTTAGACCAAATCAATGGCTTTACAGACGAGGCAGGTATTCCACGTTTCGGTCATACATATTTATATGACGGAGGTACTGGAGAACGTTTCCATCAACCAGCAACAGTAGGTGTAATTTACATGCTTAAGTTAGGACATATGGTAGACGATAAAATGCACGCTCGTTCTATAGGACCATACTCTTTAATTACGCAACAACCACTTGGAGGTAAAGCTCAGTTTGGTGGTCAACGTTTCGGAGAGATGGAGGTATGGGCACTTGAAGCTTATGGAGCTTCTAGTACGCTTAGAGAAATATTAACGGTTAAATCTGATGATGTTATTGGTAGAGCCAAAACGTACGAAGCTATCGTTAAAGGTGAAATTATGCCACAACCTGGATTACCAGAATCATTCAATGTATTAATGCATGAATTGAAGGGATTAGGTTTAGACATTAGATTAGAAGAATAATAAAAAATAGTAACGCTTCATAACGGGGCGTTACTTTATAGTACTTAACAAATCGAAAGGATTTATATCATGACAAGATTAAAAGATAAAAATACCGTTAAAAGATTTAACAAAATCACGATAGGTCTTTCTTCTCCAGAAGCAATTTTAGGAGAATCAAGAGGTGAGGTTTTAAAACCAGAAACTATTAACTATCGTACACACAAACCTGAGCGTGACGGACTTTTCTGTGAGCGTATTTTCGGCCCTGTAAAGGACTTCGAATGTGCTTGTGGTAAATACAAAAGAATCCGCTACAAAGGAATTGTATGTGATCGTTGTGGAGTTGAAGTTACGGAGAAAAAAGTGCGTAGAGATAGAGTAGGACACATCAACCTTGTTGTGCCTATTGCTCATATTTGGTACTTTCGTTCTTTACCAAACAAAATAGGTTACTTATTAGGTTTACCTTCTAAGAAACTAGATATGATTATTTACTATGAACGTTATGTAGTTATACAAGCAGGTATAGCTAAAAACGTAGATGGTGAAGAATTAAATAAAATGGATTTCTTAACAGAAGAAGAGTATTTAAATATATTAGATACACTTCCAATGGAAAACCAATATTTAGACGATAATGATCCTAATAAATTCATCGCCAAAATGGGTGCTGAGTGTATTATGGATTTATTAGCACGTACCGACTTAGATGAGTTATCATACTCGTTACGTCATGCTGCTAATACAGAAACGTCTAAACAAAGAAAAACAGAAGCATTAAAGCGTTTAAACGTTGTTGAAGCTTTTCGTGAAGCAAACAAAAACAGAGAGAACAGACCAGAGTGGATGATATTGAAAGTTATTCCAATTATCCCGCCTGAATTACGTCCTCTTGTGCCATTAGATGGTGGTCGTTTTGCAACTTCAGATTTAAATGACTTATACCGTAGAGTAATTATACGTAACAACCGTTTAAAAAGATTAATGGAGATTAAAGCTCCAGAGGTTATTTTAAGAAACGAAAAACGTATGTTGCAAGAAGCGGTAGATTCGTTATTTGACAACACGCGTAAAGCATCTGCTGTTAAAACAGAATCTAACCGTCCACTTAAATCACTTTCAGATTCATTAAAAGGTAAACAAGGACGTTTCCGTCAAAACTTATTGGGTAAACGTGTAGATTATTCTGCTCGTTCGGTAATTGTTGTTGGACCAGAAATGAAATTATATGAATGTGGTTTGCCAAAAGATATGGCAGCTGAATTATACAAACCATTCGTAATTCGTAAATTAATAGAGCGTGGTATTGTTAAAACAGTTAAGTCGGCTAAAAAAATTATAGATAAAAAAGAACCAGTTGTTTGGGATATTTTAGAAAATGTAATTAAAGGACACCCAGTTATGCTGAATCGTGCTCCTACTTTACACCGTCTTGGTATTCAGGCTTTCCAACCAAAACTAATTGAAGGAAAAGCAATTCAACTTCACCCATTAGTATGTACGGCATTTAACGCCGATTTCGATGGTGACCAGATGGCGGTTCACTTACCATTAGGCCCAGAAGCTATTTTAGAATGTCAATTATTAATGTTGGCTTCTAACAATATATTAAACCCTGCAAATGGTGCTCCGGTAACTGTACCTTCTCAAGACATGGTTTTGGGTCTGTATTACATGACCAAAGAGCGTTTATCAACACCAGAATTAAAAATTAAAGGAGAAGGACTTGTTTTTTATTCTGCAGAAGAAGTAAATATTGCTCTTAATGAGGAACGTTTAGAACTTAATGCAAGAATTAAAGTAAGAACTAAAGATTTTAATGAAGCTGGTGAATTAGTAAACAAAATTGTAGAAACTACTGCAGGTAGAGTACTTTTTAACGAAGTAGTTCCAGAAGCAGCAGGTTATATAAATGAGGTATTAACAAAAAAATCTTTAAGAGATATTATTGGTAATATTTTAGCAGTAACTGATGTTCCTACAACAGCAAGTTTCCTTGATGATATTAAAAACATGGGTTATAAATTCGCCTTTAGAGGAGGATTATCATTCAGTTTAGGTGATATTATTATTCCAGAGAAAAAGCCTCAATTAATTAACGAAGCGAATGAGCAAGTTAAATTAGTAACGGCAAATTATAACATGGGTTTAATTACCAATAACGAGCGTTACAACCAAGTAATTGATATTTGGACAGGTAAAAATGCTCAGTTAACAGAATTAGCAATGAAAAATATCCGTGAAGACCAACAAGGTTTTAACTCGGTATATATGATGCTTGATTCTGGAGCCCGTGGATCTAAAGAGCAAATACGTCAGTTAACGGGTATGCGTGGATTAATGGCAAAGCCTAAAAAATCTACTGCAGGTGGTGGAGAAATTATTGAGAATCCAATTCTTTCTAACTTTAAAGAAGGTCTTTCTATTTTAGAATACTTCATCTCTACTCACGGTGCTCGTAAAGGTTTAGCGGATACCGCTCTTAAAACAGCCGATGCGGGTTATCTTACTCGTCGTTTGCATGATGTTTCTCAAGATGTTATTGTAAACTCTGTAGATTGTGGTACATTAAGAGGAATAGATGTTTCTGCATTAAAGAAAAATGAAGAAGTTGTAGAAAACTTAGGATTAAGAGTAGTTGGTAGAGTTGCATTAAATGATGTTATTAACCCACTTACTTCTGAACTTATTGTTGCTGCTGGTGAAGAAATTCGCGAAAAGCACGTTGCAGCTATAAATAATTCTCCTTTAGAAACTATCGAAGTGCGTTCGCCACTTACGTGTGAAGCTGTTAAAGGTATTTGTGCTAATTGTTACGGTCGTAATTTAGCTACAGGTAGAATGACTCAAAGAGGTGAAGCTGTAGGTGTAATTGCAGCACAATCTATTGGAGAGCCAGGTACACAGTTAACACTTCGTACGTTCCACGTAGGAGGAGTTGCTGGTGGACTTTCAGAAGAATCTAGCATTGTTTCTCGTTACAAAGGACGTATTGAAATTGAAGACTTTAAAACAGTATCTTCTGTAAATGCAGAGGGTGTTAAAGAGGAAGTTGTTATTTCTCGATCTTCTGAGTTAAAATTAGTTGACGAAAAAACAGGTATCGTTTTAAATACACATAATATTCCTTATGGTTCTATCGCTTTTGTTAAAGAAGGTGATGTAGTAGAAAAAGGAACTACAATATGTAAATGGGACCCTTATAATGGTGTAATTATTTCAGAATTTGCTGGTAAAGTAGAGTTTGAAGACATTAAGCAAGGTGAAACATTTAGTGTTGAAACAGATGAGCAAACTGGTTTCCAAGAAAAAGTTATCTCGGATGCTAGAAACAAAAAACTGATTCCAACGTTACATATTTACGGTAAAAACAACGAATTAATTAGATCTTACAACTTACCAGTAGGGGCTCACCTTATGGTAGAAGATGGAGAGAAAATTAAAACAGGTAAAATTTTAGTTAAAATACCACGTAGATCTTCTAAAACAGGAGATATTACAGGAGGTTTACCAAGAATTACTGAGCTTTTAGAAGCACGTAATCCTTCTAATCCAGCGGTAGTTTCAGAAATTGATGGTGTTGTTTCTTTCGGTAAAATTAAAAGAGGAAACAGAGAAATCGCTATCGAATCTAAATTTGGTGAAGTTAAAAAATACTTAGTAAAATTATCTAGTCAAATATTAGTACAAGAGAATGATTTCGTTAAAGCGGGTACGCCTTTGTCTGATGGTGCTATTACTCCTGCGGATATTTTAAGAATTAAAGGACCATCTGCTGTTCAACAGTATTTGGTTAACGAAATTCAAGAAGTATATCGTTTACAAGGTGTAAAAATTAGTGATAAACACTTCGAAGTTGTAATTCGTCAAATGATGCGTAAAGTTAGAATTGAAGATCCGGGAGATACTCTTTTATTAGAAGATCAATTGGTTCACACTAAGGACTTTATTGTTGAAAACGACCGTATCTTCGGTATGAAATATATTGAAGATGCTGGAGATTCTGAATTGTTAAAAGCAGGTATGATTATTTCTGCAAGACAATTAAGAGACGAAAATTCTTTACTTAAGCGTAACGATAAAAACTTAGTTGTAGCTCGTGATGTAGTACAAGGTACTGCAACTCCAGTACTTCAAGGTATTACGCGTGCATCGCTTCAAACAAAATCATTTATCTCTGCGGCTTCTTTCCAAGAAACAACTAAAGTATTAAATGAAGCAGCTGTAGCTGGTAAAATTGATACATTAGAAGGTCTTAAAGAAAATGTAATTGTTGGTCATAGAATTCCTGCCGGTACAGGTATGAGAGAATATGATGATATTATTGTAGGATCTAAAGAAGATTTCGATGAACTAATGGCAGCTAAAGAAGAAGCTAACTTTTAATACATTATAATGGAAGATAAACAACAACAAGGACAGATTAATTTAGAATTAGACGAAAAAATTGCAGAAGGAATTTATTCTAACTTAGCAATAATAAATCATTCTAATTCCGAGTTTGTAGTTGATTTTGTATCACTTATGCCAGGAGTTCCTAAAGCTAAAGTAAAATCGAGAATAGTGCTTACACCACAACATGCTAAACGCTTGTTAGGTGCTTTAGCTGATAATATTCAGAAATTTGAAAAGGCTCACGGAAAAATTGCAGAAGGTGAGCAACCTAATATTCCACTTAGTTTTGGCCCAACAGGTCAAGCATAATAATTTAAAATCCCGCTTTTAGCGGGATTTTTTTTGTATTATATTTGTCTATGGTAAATTGGAAACCTTATATAAAACAATTTCTAACTTTTTTAAAACTAGAGCGTGGTCTTTCAGATAATACGATAAAAAGTTATGCTTTAGATTTAAAAAGAATTGATACTTATTTGATTAATAATGAGCTTGATTTTTCGCCTAAAACCATCACAGAAGAACAACTTAGAGATTATTTATATACAACTTCAGAAAGTTTACAAGCTCGAAGTAGAGCTCGTTTAATTTCCACTTTAAAAGGGTTTTTTAATTATCTTGTATTAGAAGATATTTTGGTCACTTCTCCTATGGAACTTATCGAGTTGCCTAAAATTGGTAGAAAATTGCCAGATACGCTTTCTACTAAAGAAATAGACAACTTAATAAATGCAATAGATTTGCATAAAGAAGGAGGTGAGCGAAACCGTGCAATGCTCGAAATGTTATACAGTTGTGGACTTCGTGTTTCCGAGTTAGTAGGTCTTCAAATATCTGATTTGTTTTTTGATGAAGGATTTATCCGTGTTACAGGAAAAGGTAACAAACAACGTTTTGTTCCAATTGATAAACGCACTATTGGTATTGTTAATTTATATATTAACTATGTTCGTGTACATCAACCAGAAGTTAAACCGTTTCAAGATACTTTATTTTTAAACCGAAGAGGTAAGCAGCTAACAAGAGCTATGGTTTTTACAGTTATTAAAAATCTAGCTTCAGATATTAATTTAGAAAAAAATATTTCTCCACACACTTTTCGTCATTCTTTTGCGAGTCACCTACTGCAAAATGGTGCCGATTTACGCTCTATACAAACCATGTTAGGTCATGAGTCTATTACAACAACAGAAATTTATATGCATGTAGATAGAAGCTTTTTAAAAGAAGTAATTGATAAATATCATCCACATAAAAATAAGTCATAAAAAAAGCACCCCTAAGGTGCTTTTTTATAATTTATAAACTCTAGTTTACTTCGCTATATTTACAGCTCTAGTTTCTCTAATTACCGTTACTTTAACCTGTCCAGGATAAGTCATTTCTGTTTGTATTTTCTGTGATACTTCAAAAGATAAATTAGCAGCCATTTCGTCGCTAACTTTTTCACTTTCTACAATAACTCGAAGTTCTCTACCTGCCTGAATTGCGTATGCATTTTTTACACCATTAAATCCAAAAGCTATATTTTCTAAGTCCTTTAAACGTTGTATATAAGAGTCTAATACTTGTCTTCTTGCGCCAGGTCTTGCACCAGATATGGCATCACACACTTGTACTAATGGAGAAATTAAATATTTCATTTCAATTTCATCGTGGTGCGCTCCAATTGCATTTACAACTTCTTCTTTTTCGCCATATTTTTCAGCCCATTGCATACCTAATATTGCGTGAGGTAATTCACTTTCGGTATCTGGTACTTTACCTATATCGTGTAAAAGTCCGGCACGCTTAGCAAGTTTAACATTTAAGCCTAATTCAGCAGCCATAATACCACAAAGCTTAGAAACTTCACGTGAGTGTTGTAATAAGTTTTGCCCGTAAGAAGAACGATATTTCATTCGTCCTACTACTTTTATCAATTCAGGATGTAATCCATGAATTCCTAAGTCGATTACAGTTCGTTTTCCAACTTCTATAATTTCTTCTTCTATTTGTTTAGTTGTTTTTGCAACAACTTCTTCAATACGAGCCGGGTGAATACGTCCGTCTGTAACTAATTTGTGTAATGCTAAACGAGCAATTTCTCTTCTAACAGGGTCAAAACAAGATAAAATAATTGCTTCTGGTGTATCGTCAACGATAATTTCTACTCCAGTTGCTGCTTCTATGGCACGGATGTTTCTTCCTTCTCTACCAATAATTCTTCCTTTAACATCGTCAGATTCTATGTTGAAAACTGATACGCAGTTTTCTACAGCTTCTTCAGTACCTACACGTTGTATGGTAGAAATGATTACTTTTTTAGCTTCTTGGTGTGCAGTTAATTTTGCTTCTTCCATAGTGTCTTGTATATAAGACATTGCATCGGTTTTAGCTTCAGCTTTTAAACTTTCTACAAGTTGAGCTTTTGCATCTTCTGCCGTTAAGCCAGAAAGTACCTCTAATTGCTCAACTTGGCTTTTATGAAGTTTTTCAATTTCAACCTGTTTTTTATCTAAAATATCTAGTTTACTATTATACTCCGAAATTTTTTCTTCTAAATCGGTGTTTAGTTTTTTGTTTTTTGTAACTTCACTAGAGATTTGAGATTCCTTATCTCTCGTTCTTTTTTCGGCTTCGTTTATTTTTTTCTCACGATTAAGTATTACCTGTTCGTGTTCCGATTTTAACTCTAAAAACTTTTCTTTTGCTTGAAGTATTTTATCTTTCTTAAGTGCTTCTCCCTCTGTTTTTGCATCTTTTAAAATAGAACCTGCTTCTTTCTTTGCATTTTTAATTAAGTTAGAAACGTTACTTTTTTCTAAAAATTTTGCTATTCCAAATCCGCATAGAATACCTATTATTACGCCTATTATTATTTCCATTTGCTTGTATTTATTTATAAAAAAAGCCTACATTAGTGGAGTTGTATAAACTCTGAATGACAAGTTTTGAGCTAGCTTGCTGTTCAAGGATTCCTGCTAGAGGACGTGCTTTAGAAGCAAAGATTCACCCATTTTAATTTGTTAGTGTTGAGTTTACCAAATAGTAACTAATGTAGGCAGTGTTTTCTGTATGAACGTGTTTATAATAACTTACTTAATTTTTCTTCTAATTTTGCTAAACGAGCTAGTGCTTGTTTGTTTTCTTCAGAATCGTCTATTTTTTGAATTTCTTTTTCTGAAGCAAATTGTAAAGCGCACATGGCTAAAACGTCTTGCTTATCTCTTACGGCATAGCTTTTTTCGAACTTTTTAATTAAATCTTCAATTTTTTTAGAGGCTTTTCGTAGGCCTTCTTCTTGCGACGGTTCTATATTTAGTGGATATACCCTGTCTGCTATTGATAATTTTATTTTTAAAGTTTCACTCATTTTTATTACTCTGCTAGTTGAGCTATGCAATAATTAATATCCCGTATTATAGAATTTATTTTAAGTTTTGTTTCTTTTTTGTTTTCTTCACTGCCAAGTAACGCATTTGTCATTTTTAAGTCGGCATTCATCTGTTGTAAAGATTCTATTTCTTTTTTATACTTAGATAACTCCTTTGAACTTTGTTCAATATGTTGGCTAAGGATTTCGTTTTCGTTCTTTAATACTTGTAGTTTTTGATTCACTTTGAAAAACTTAATCTCCAGATCATCAACAAGTTCAGATAATTGCTTCATTAAGACTCAATTCGTTACATTCTTTTACAAACTTACAATTTGATTTTTATTAAAGCAATATTTTAAAGCTTTTTTTTAGGAGTTTTACCTCTATTTATCTACTTATTTAATTATAAGCTATTTAGGTAGTTTATCTAATTTTTACGGTTTTTTTTAAATATATGGTATCTTTACATTTTACTTTTTTAATTATGAAAAATTTAGTAGTTGCTTTTTTATTCTCTTTAACAATTAGCGCTCAACAAGAGTATCCAAAAGACTATTTTCAATCTCCTTTAGATATTCCTATGGATCTTTCGGGGTCTTTTGGAGAATTACGTAGTAATCATTTTCATTCGGGTTTAGATATAAAAACCAATGGTGTAGAAGGTTTGCCTGTTTACGCTGTTGCAGATGGTTATGTTGGGCGTATAAAAATCTCTACTTGGGGTTATGGTAAAGCAATTTATATTATACATCCAAACGGTTTCACTTCTGTTTATGCACATTTACAAAAAGGAGCTGGTGATATTCAAAAAGCTATAATAGCTCGCCAGTATAAAGACAAAAATTACGAGGTAGAATTGTTCCCTTTGCGTAGTGAGTTGCAAGTTAAAAAAGGTGATATTATTGGGTATAGTGGTAACTCTGGCGGTAGTGGAGGGCCACATTTACATTTTGAGTTTAGAGATACAAAAACAGAAAATATTATAAACCCTGTTTTCTTCGGTTTAAATAAATTGAAACCAGATAATTATGCTCCAAAATTGGCTAATTTGTTAGTTTATCCAATAGATTCTACAACAGTTAATAAATCTCAACGCCCTGTTAATTTGTCTTTTAACAAGTTAAATGACGGTACATATCTTTCTCAAAAAGTAGAAGCAAATGGTAAAATTGGTTTTGGAATTAATGCTTACGACTTTTGTACTAATCCGTATAATAAAAATGGTGTTTACAAAATTACGTCTTATTTAAACGGAGAAGAAGTGTATAAAGTTACTTTTGATACGTTTGCCTTTTCGGAAACCCGATATATTAATAATTATATTGATTATGCTCGATATGAAAAAATGCGTCAGCGTGTTCAAAAACTATTTAGTTTTTCCGATTATCCTCTTTCTATAATTAAAGATAAAAACAATGGTTTATTTACAGTTGAGCAAAATAGAAGCTATACATATAAAATTATTATTGAAGATGCTTTTAATAACAGTACTAGTATTTCTATTCCAATTGATTATAAAGATGAAGTAGCTTCAATTCCCTCAGAAAAAAAAGCAAAGACTTATTTTGTTAAAGCTACAAATGAATACAACTTTGTAAAAGACAATATCTCATTATACATTCCTCAAAACTCTTTTTATAATGATTTTGCATTTGATTTTAAAGTAAATAATAATACAGTTGATTTAGAAGACGAAAGTATTCCGGTTCACAAACACCTAACACTTACTTTTTCTAATTTAACCTTAACTGCAGATGAATTGTCTAAAACCTACATTGCCAACAAAAACGGAAGCAGTTGGAATTATAATAGTACAAAGCTTAAAGGAAATGATTTATCTACACGAATTAGAGAATTAGGTTCGTATAAATTAGTTACAGATACCGAAGCGCCTAAAATTTTTAATTGCAATTTTAAGTCAGGTGATACGTTAAACGAAAGCAGTAAAATTCGCGTTTCTATTTCGGATACATCTTCTGGAATTAATACCTACAATACGTATTTAAATGGAGAATGGATTTTAATGGAATACGATTATAAGACCAAGCGATTGGTTTATGATTTACAAGACAAAAAGCAGATTGTTGGTAAAAACGACCTTAAAATTGTAGTTACAGATAATATGCAAAATAGTACTACCTTTGAAACATACTTTTACTTTTAAATAATGAACAACTCGGCAATAAAATATTTTTCCGCTTTTATTTTTCTATTTTTTTTTCAATCAAACGCCCAAACAGCTAGACTTAAAGGTGTGCTTTTAGACGAATTCAATCAGCCAATAGAAGGCGCTAATATTAAAGTAGAAAATAAAGGAACAGTTTCAAATTCAAGTGGTTTTTACCAAATAGCTGTTCCCGCCAATAAAAGAATTGAAGTGGTTTTTTCTCATATATCTTTTAAAAATACAACCATCGCAATTACTTTAGTACCAAATCAAGATAAAGAATTGAATCCAGTTTTAAATTCAACTTACGTTCAAGCGGGCGAAGTTACGGTTACTAATACAACCAAAGCAAGTATTGAAGGTGTTACAGTTATAGAACCCGCAATGCTGCGTTTAATTCCTGGGGCAAATGCTGGGGTAGAAAATATTATTAAAACCTTGCCAGGTGTTTATTCTAATAACGAATTAAGTACTTCTTACGCAGTTAGAGGAGGTAATTACGACGAAAATTTAGTGTATGTAAACGAAATTGAAGTCTATCGTCCGTTTTTAATTCGCTCTGGTCAACAAGAAGGTTTAAGTTTTACCAACACCGAAATGGTAGACGAAATTGCTTTTTCGGCAGGAGGTTTTCAGGCAAAATATGGCGATAAACTATCGTCGGTTTTAGATATAACGTATCGTAATCCTAAAAAATTTAGAGCTGCTTTAGATGCGAGTTTTTTGGGAGGAAGTTTAACTTTAGATGCTGTTTCTAAAAATCAAAAATGGAATATGATAACGGGTGTGCGTTACCGCGATAACAGCTTATTGGTAAACAGCAAAGAAACCGAAACTAATTTTAGACCTACTTTTGCAGATGTGCAAACGTTAGTTAATTACAACGCTTCTTCTCGTTGGCAACATAGTTTTTTAGGAAATATTTCTCGAAACAATTACAATTATCAACCACTTTCTCGTCAAACTAACTTTGGAACAATTAGCGACCCAGTTGCTTTGGTTGTAAATTACGAAGGGCAAGAAAAAGACAAATACATTACTTTTTTTGGAGCTGTAAAGTCGGTTTTTAAAGCAAGCGAAACTTCAAAATACAAGTTTATTGCCTCTACATATCAAACACAAGAACAAGAATATTTCGATATTTTGGCTTCTTATGGTTTAGGTGCTGTTGATGCTAATTTAGGCTCAGATACTTTTGGTGAAGTAAACTACGTTCGTGGAATTGGTTCTGAATTAAAACACGCTCGTAACAATTTAGATGCCCTTATTTTTAATGCCGAAGTAAAAGGTTTTCACGATCTATCCGAAGATACTACAATAGAATGGGGAACTAAGTTTACAAGAGAAGATATTAGAGACAGAATTGTTGAATGGACGGTTGTAGATTCTGCTGGTTTTTCATTGCCAGATCCCATTTTAGGCATAAGTAACTCGCAGCCTTACATGCCAAACTTAAATCCATTAACACCATATCAATACAATAGAGCTTTAAATAACACAGAAATTAACAGGTTTTCTGCTTTTGCACAATATAGCAAACGCGGTAATTTAGCCGATCATAAATATTGGTTTACACTTGGAGCTCGAATGCATACTTGGCAAGTTACTGATGCTTTTAAAGGCGATGTACAAACTGTTTTTAGTCCAAGAGCCCAATTTACCTTAAAGCCCTTATGGGAGAAAGACATATTGTTTAGACTGTCTGGCGGTTTGTATGCCCAACCTCCTTTTTACAGAGAGCTAAGAGGTAACGATGCGGTTGTAAATCCAAATGTAAAAGCACAACAATCGGCTCAAATAGTAGTGGGTAACGATTATAGTTTTAAACTCTGGGATCGCCCTTTTAAACTGGTTTCCGAAGCATATTATAAAAATCTTTGGGATGTAAACACTTATACTATTGATAATGTTCGTATTCGTTACAGGGCTAATAACGATGCAACTGCTTATGTGTATGGTTTTGATGCACGTTTAAATGGAGAATTTGTGCCAGGTACAGAGTCGTGGGTGAGTTTTGGATATTTAAAAACGGAAGAAAACCAAGACGATAGAGGTTTTATCGCCAGACCAACCGATCAGCGTTTAAAATTCGCCATTTTGTTTCAAGATTATATGCCAACTATTCCCAATGTAAAATTGTATTTAAACATGGTTTACAATACAGGCTTGCCAGGTGGTTCGCCTTCTTATGCAGACCCTTATAATTACCAATTCAGATTAAAAAGTTACCGACGTGCAGATGTTGGTTTTTCGTATGTGTTTAAAGGTGGAGATATAGTAGCAACTAAGGATTGGCTAAAATCATTTACCGATTTGTCTTTGGGTTTTGAAATTTTTAATGTTTTTAATAATCAAAATGCCATTACAAATACTTGGGTTAGAGATATTGACGGCGGAAACCAAAAGGGAATTCCAAACTACATGACTACTCGTGTGTTTAATGTAAAATTGATTGCTAAATGGTAATCTCATAACTAAAAAGTAGTTATATTTGTTATTAAATAAAGCTATTATGAAATTAAAGACAGCAATTTTGTCATTACTTGTAGTTACATCTGTTATTAGTTGTAGAAAAAAACCACCCACGCCAAAAGTTATTTATGAAGATTTAACAGTTGAAACATCTCAGACTGTAAAAGATACTTCTTCTATAAAAATTGCCGACTTGCCAATTTTAATTGAAGGTACAGATGTTTTAATTCATCCAATAGGTGATTTACGTTTTTTAGATACTTATTCTCGCTCATACGGTTCTAGCAAAACCAATGAAGTAAGTTACTCCTTGTCTAATTTTAATCGTTTTGAACTTACTGGTTATTTTCAAAATATAAAATTTCAACATAAAGATTCAACATCTCTAAAGCCATTATTAAATAAAGAAGCACAAATTAATTCAGCTACTTTCTTAGATGAATTTGCAAATAAAACAGCAAAAAAAATATTGGTTTATACAATGGTTGATGTCGATACAAACCGTGATAAAAAAATAGATCAGAACGATATAAAGTCATTGTATTTAAGTTCTATCGATGGAACAGATCTAATTAAGTTATCTAAAGAATACCAAGAATTAATAGATTGGTCGTACATTTCTAATCCACATCGTATTTATTTTAGATGTTTAGAAGACATAAATAAAAATGGTGCTTTCGATCAAGAAGATAAAGTGCATTATTATTATTTAAATCTTCTTAGTTCAAATGCTTCTCCAGAAGAGTATTTTCCAATAGATTAGGTTTTAAATGAGTATTATTTCCAGTGATATTAACAAAGCAGTAGCTATTTTAAACAGCGAAGATGTTGTTGCCATTCCTACCGAAACAGTATACGGATTGGCGGGTAATATTTATAGTGAAAAAGCCATTCGAAAAATATTCGAAGTAAAGCAACGTCCTTTATTTAACCCTCTCATAGTTCATCTTCATTCGGTTGAGCAATTGAATGACATTGTCACAAATATACCAGAAAAGGCTCAAAAATTAGCAGAAGCTTTTTGGCCAGGTTCGCTAACTTTGGTTTTAAAGAAAAATGAAGCTATCCCCGATTTAATTACTGCTGGCAAAGATACTGTTGCCGTACGAATACCCAATCACCCTGTAACGTTACAATTATTAAAGGCCTTAGATTTTCCTTTGGCGGCTCCAAGTGCAAATCCGTTCAATCGCATTAGTCCAACACAAGCTTTGCATGTTGAGCAATATTTTAAAAACAGCATTCAAATGGTTTTAGAAGGCGGTAGCTGCACAAGTGGAATTGAATCTACTATAATTGGTTTCGAAGGGGAAGAAGCTGTTTTATACCGTTTGGGAGCAATTTCTTTAGAGGATATTGAAACTGTAATTGGTAACATAATAGTAAAGAACAAAAGTGAATCGGCGCCTGCTGCACCAGGAATGTTAGCAAAGCACTATTCGCCAACTACAAAAACGTTTTTGGTAGATGATGTTTTACACTTTATAGAAAACAATCATTTTAAAAATATAGGGGTTTTACAATTTAAAGACAGTTTAGAAAATGAATTTATAGCACATTTAGAAGTTTTATCTAAATCGGGTAATTTAAACGAAGCTGCATCAAACTTATATCATGCAATGCACACGTTAGATGCTTTAAATTTAGATGCAATTGTAATTCAAAAAATGCCTAACTACGGTTTAGGAAAATCTATGAACGACAGGCTAGAACGAGCTGCAAATTGATATTTTTATAATTAGCATATTGTAAATAACTTACTCAAAAGACTGCATGGCTACTAATTTAGCATACATTCCGTCTTTTTGCATAAGTTCGTTGTGTGTACCTTGTTCTACAATTTCTCCTTTTTGCATTACAGCAATTACATCTGCTTTTTGTATGGTAGAAAGACGGTGAGCAATAACCACAGAAGTACGGTTTTCCATTAGTTTTTCTAAAGCAATTTGAACAAATTTCTCACTCTCGGTGTCTAGTGCCGAAGTAGCTTCGTCTAAAATCATTATTGGCGGATTTTTAAGTACCGCTCTTGCAATAGACAAACGTTGTTTTTGTCCACCCGAAAGTTTACCACCTGCATCACCAATATTGGTTTCTATTCCTGCGGGTAAATCTTTTACAAATTCGTAGGCATTTGCAATTTTTAATGCATCTATTACTTCTTCATCTGTAGCGTTGGGTTTACCAATTATAAGGTTGTTTTTTATGGTGTCGTTAAACAATATAGAATCTTGTGTAACTAATCCCATTAAGCCTCTTAACGAATGTATGTTCCAATCTCTAATATCGGTTCCGTCTATTTTAATACTTCCTTCGTTAACGTCGTAAAAACGTGTTAATAAATTGGCAATAGTACTTTTTCCAGAACCCGATTGCCCAACTAAAGCAACTGTTTTTCCTTTAGGCACAGTGATAGAAAAGTTTTTTAATACGTTTTCATCACCATATCTAAAGTTGATTTTTTCTATGCTTATTTTATCTTCAAAAGTTGATTTTACTATTGCATTTTCTTTAGAATCTATTGTGTTTTCTTGTTCTAAAACTTCAAAAACACGCTCTGCAGCTGCAATTCCATTTTTTACTGCATAAGATGCTTTAGAAATAGCCTTAGCAGGAGTTAAAATATTATAAGCTAATCCCATAAAAGATATAAAAACAGGTCCGTCTAAAGATTTGTCAATTAGAACTAAGTTACCACCATACCATAATAAAATAGCTATAGTAATAATTCCTAAAAACTCGCTCATAGGCGAAGCTAAGTTGTTTTTTTTGCCAATTTTATTAGATAGGTTTAACAAACGGTTAATAGAATCATCAAAGCGGTTTTTGAAAATAGATTCTGCGTTATAACTCTTAACGACCTTTAAACCCGATAATGTTTCCTCTACTAACGAAATCATGTGACCGCTTTCATTTTGAGCACGAAGCGATTGCGATTTTAAATTTTTACCAATTCGAGAGATTATAAATCCAGAAATAGGTATAAAAATAAACACAAAAAGTGTCAATTTCCAACTGATACTGAACATCATTCCTATAGAAAAAACAATTAATAATGGCTCTTTAACAATAAGTTCCAAAAGCATAAAAAACGAATTTTGCACTTCACCTATATCACCTAACATTCTTGCCATAACATCACCTTTTCTTTTTTCAGAATAAAAAGATACGGGTAAACTTATAATTTTATTATACATCACTCCTCTCAGTTTAGCCATTACTCCGTTGCGAAGATGCATCATGTGGAAAGATGCTAAATAACCAAATAAGTTTTTAAGCAAAAATGTAATGATTACTATTGCAACAACCATTAACAATATAATTTGCTTGTTTCCTTCGTCAGTATATTGTGTTACTTTATAATAGAATAAAGTATTCAAATAGTCTAACAATTCAGTTAAGCCATTGTAAACAGGAGCCTCTGTAACTCTTTTTGTTTTATCAAAAAGAACTTTCATCATGGGTATTAATGTAACAAAAGACAATGTTCCAAAAAAGGCATAAAGCACGTTAAAAATTATATTCCATATTACATGTCCTTTAAATGGAACAATATATGGTCTTAATTTTTCTATTATTTTTTTCATTAGGCAAGTTGCATTTCTGCAATAATGTTATCAATTAAGGAATCCAATTTAGCTTCGGTTTTTTCAAAATCATTTTTGTTTTCTAAAGCTGTATTAACACTAAAATAAAACTTAATTTTAGGTTCAGTTCCACTTGGTCTAGCGCATATTTTACTACCATCTTCTAGGTAATAAATCAACACATTCGATTTTGGTAAATTTATATTTTCTTTGCTGTTATCCATTAAATTAAGCGAAGTACTGTTGGCATAATCTTCTATGCAAACCACACGGCTACCCGCAATTTCTTGTAATGGTTTTTCTCTAAGGTCAAGCATCATTTGCGCAATTTCTTCCGCTCCAGTTCTACCTTTTTTAGTTATAGATATTAGTTTTTCTTTGTATAAACTGTGTTTCTCGTACAAAGCCAATAATTCTTCATATACACTGCTGCCTTTGGCTTTTGCTTGAGCCGCAATTTCACACATTAATAAACAGGCACCAACAGCATCTTTATCGCGAACTTTATCGCCTACCATAAAACCAAAACTCTCTTCGCCACCACCCACAAATTCCTGATTTGGGAAATCAACAATCATTTTTGCAATCCACTTAAAGCCAGTTAAACCTACTTTGCATTCTACGCCATAATGCTCCGCAATATCGTGCATCATTGGGGTAGAAACAATGGTAGAACCAATAAACTGTTTGCCATTTAATTTGTTGCTTTCTTTCCATTTTTCAAGTAAAAAAGCCGTCATAACCACC
>CBFIIG010000005.1:0-33607 GCA_965662615.1 Flavobacterium sp. | reverse complement strand
TTACATTTAATGCGGGCTTACGTTACAGTTCTTTCTTACGTTTAGGAAACCAAACCATAAATACGTATGCGAATAACCAAGCGGTTACCTATAATGAGGCATTTAATATTTACGAAAAAGCAACTCCAACAGGAACTGAGACATTTGGAAAAAATAAAACTATGGCAAGTTATGGTAATTTTGAGCCTCGTTTTGGAATTGCTTATAGTTTAAACGAAGAAACTTCTGTAAAAGGAAGTTACAACCGAATGGCACAGTATTTACACTTAATTTCTAACACGCAATCGCCTACTCCGCTTGATGTTTGGGCACCTAGTGGAACTTTTTTAAAACCTCAAATTTTAGATCAATTTGCCTTAGGTTATTTTAAAAATATAGATAACGGAAAATACACTTTAGAGGTTGAATCGTTTTATAAAAAAATACAAAACCGATTGGATTATATTGATGGAGCTGATTTAATAGCAAACAATGCCATTGAACAAGTGGTTTTGGCAGGAAGAGCAAGAGCATATGGATTAGAGGTTTTATTTAAAAAGAATGAAGGCAATTTAAACGGATGGGTGTCGTACACTTTATCACGTTCTGAACAGCAAACAGCTGGAAGAACAGCCAACGAAGTAGGAATAAATAATGGGAATTGGTACAAAACAGGTTGGGATAAAATGCACAACCTATCAGTTACAGGTATTTATGAACTAAACGAAAAATGGAAATTTGGTAGTATTTTCTCATTACAATCGGGGCAACCTGTTACCTATCCAAACGGACAATACCAGTACCAAGGTTTAACCGTACCAAGCTATAGCTTACGAAACGAGAACAGATTACCAACCTATCATCGATTGGATATTTCGGCTACTTTAACACCTCGTAAAAACATAAATAGAAAAGTAAAAGGCGAATGGGTTTTTAGTATTTATAACTTGTATAACCGCCGTAATGCTGCTTCTATTAGTTTCCAACAAAATCAAGAGACTTTAGCTAACGAGGCTGTTCGTTTATCTATTTTTGGAGCCGTACCAAGTGTAACGTATAACTTTAAGTTTTAATACTTAAAATAAATAAAATCAAAACATTATGAAAAAATATATTTATCTTATTTTTATTTTTGCAGCTACATTAACCTCTTGCGAAGATGTTATCGAATTGGATCTTCCTACTGCAACACCTCGCTTAGTAATTGAAGCGAGTATCGATTGGCAAAAAGGAACTACTGGAAACGAACAACGCATTAAAATAACAAAAACTACTGATTTTTATTCAACGACAGTTGAAGCTGTGACTGGAGCTGATGTTTCAGTAACGGGAAATGGTCAAACTTTCAATTTTATTCAAGACACTACTGGAGATTATGTATGTAGCAATTTTGATCCCGCTTTAAACGAAACCTACGTTTTAACTGTTTTATACAATAACGAAGTTTATACCGCTAGCGAAACACTTATCCCTACTCCTACTTTAGAAAATGTAATTCAAGAAAATGATGGAGGGTTTACAGGTGAAGATATCGAACTTAAATTTACTTTTCAAGATGACGGTACAACCGATAATTTTTATATGTTCAAATTCACTTCACCAATAAATCCATTACCCAATTATGATGTTGTTGATGATGATTTTTTTCAAGGAAATACAATGTTTGCTTTTTATTCTGATGAAGATTTAGAAGCAAATATGGAGATTGAATGTACACTTTTCGGCGTTTCGGAAACCTATTATAACTACATGAATATTCTATTAGGTATAGCAGGTACAAACGGCGGAAGCCCTTTTCAAACACCACCTGGAGAAGTAAGAGGTAATATTGTAAACACTACTACAGAAACCAATTACCCATATGGTTTTTTTAGATTATCGGAAGTTGACACCAAAAGCTATACGGTAGAATAAAAAGATTTGTATTTTTGTTGAAAACAAATCAAAATGTCATCACACCATATTGTTAGAGACGACCAAGAGCCTGCTCTTATAATTGCCAACGGCGCCGCTTGTAACAATGAACTTTTAGGTCAGTTACTGGAATGGTCACCTTTGGTTATTGTATTGGATTCGGCTATAGAACGCGTTTTGGAGTTGGGTATAAAAGTAGATGTTCTTTTGGGTGATTTTGACAGGGATTTTGATGCAGAAAAATACAAAGAAGCACAATATCCAATTGAAATTATTCACACACCAGATCAAAATAAAACCGATTTAGAGAAAGCGTACGATTATGTTATAAAACGCAACATTCCTGCTGTAAACGTAATTTGGGCAACAGGAAAAAGACCTGATCATATCTTAAACAACTTTTCTACTTTAGTAAATTACAGCACAAAGTTAAAAATTGTAATTTTAGATGATTATTCTAAAAGCTATTTATTGCCAAATAAATTCAGTAAATGGTTTACTAAAAAAAGTATTGTTTCTCTTTTTCCGTTGGGAAGTGTAAATGGAATAACAACTACTAATTTAAAATATGCTTTAAAAAATGAATCTCTACAAATTGGGTATCGTTCTGGCACAAGCAATTGTGTTTTAGAAGACGGAACTGTTACTATAACTCATGCAACTGGCGATTTACTTTTAATGGAATGTTGGGATGAATAAACTCAAAAAACTTGTTTTGGTTAGCGATTAAACCGATATTTGCATTTAAAATAAGCCCATGAAATTCAACGTAGTATCCGACTATAAACCTACTGGTGACCAACCACAAGCCATAAAAAAACTGGTGACCGCTTTAAACGAAGGCGAGCAATACCAAACACTTTTGGGGGTTACAGGTTCGGGTAAAACGTTTACAATGGCAAATGTGATACAAGAAGTGCAAAAACCCACTTTGGTTTTGGCGCATAACAAAACATTAGCAGCTCAATTGTATGCAGAATTCAAACAGTTTTTCCCAAATAATGCGGTTGAATATTTTGTATCGTACTACGATTATTACCAACCCGAAGCTTTTATACCCGTAACAGGAACATACATAGAAAAAGACCTTTCGATAAACGAAGAGTTAGAAAAAATGCGTTTAAGCACTACTTCTTCCCTACTTTCGGGACGAAGAGATATAATTGTTGTAGCTTCGGTTTCTTGTTTATACGGAATTGGAAACCCAGTTGAGTTTCAAAAAAATGTAATTACTTTAGAAAAAGACCAAGTTATCTCACGTACAAAAGTGCTGCACAGATTGGTTCAAAGTTTATATTCACGTACCGAAGCCGAATTTACTCCAGGTACATTTAGAATTAAAGGCGACACAGTAGAAATATATCCTAGTTATGCAGATGACCCTTTTCGTATTCACTTTTTTGGTGACGAAATAGAAGAAATTGAGTCGTTTAAATTAAAAACCAGAGAGATTTTAGAAAGCTACGAGACTTTAAATATATATCCTGCCAATATGTTTGTTACTTCGCCAGATGTGTTGCAAAATGCCATTTGGGAAATTCAGCAAGATTTGGTAAAGCAAGTTGACTATTTTAAGGATATTGGAAAACATTTAGAGGCTAAACGTTTAGAAGAACGTACCAATTTTGACTTAGAAATGATAAGAGAATTGGGCTATTGCTCTGGAATTGAAAATTATTCTCGTTATTTAGACGGCAGACAACCCGGCACACGTCCGTTTTGTTTATTGGATTATTTTCCCGATGATTATTTAATGGTAGTTGACGAAAGTCACGTTACTATTTCGCAAGTTCATGCTATGTATGGTGGCGACAGAAGTAGAAAAGAAAATTTAGTAGAATACGGTTTTCGATTGCCCGCTGCCATGGACAATAGACCTTTAAAGTTTGATGAATTTGAAAGTCTGCAAAACCAAGTTGTCTATGTGTCTGCAACACCTGCCGATTACGAATTACAAAAAACAGAAGGTGTTTATGTGGAGCAAGTTATTCGTCCAACAGGACTTTTAGATCCAATAATAGAAATTCGACCAAGTGCCAATCAAATAGACGATTTAGTAGAAGAAATTCACCAACGTGTAGAGTTAGATGAACGTGTTTTGGTCACCACTTTAACCAAAAGAATGGCAGAAGAATTAGCCAAATACTTAACCCGAATTGCCGTTCGTTGTAGATACATTCATAGTGATGTGGAAACTTTAGAACGCGTAGAAATTATGCAAGATTTGCGTAAAGGTATTTTTGATGTGTTAATTGGTGTAAATTTACTTAGAGAAGGTTTAGACTTACCCGAAGTTTCTTTAGTTACTATTTTAGATGCTGATAAAGAGGGTTTTTTACGCTCGCATCGTTCGCTAACCCAAACTGTGGGTAGAGCCGCAAGAAACATAAATGGTAAAGCCATTTTGTATGCCGATAAAATTACCAATAGCATGCAAAAAACAATAGATGAAACTACATATCGTAGAGAAAAACAAATAGCCTATAACACCAAAAATGGTTTGGTGCCAAAAGCATTAAATAAAGCTATAAACAGCAATGTAATTCCTAATAAAACAGGGGAACAATATAAATTAGAACAATTAAGTAATAAAGCTGCAGAACCAGAAAACATTTACTTGTCTAAAGCTGAAATTGATAAAAAGATAAAAGAAACTAGAAAAATGATGGAAGCTGCCGCAAAAGATTTAGATTTTATGCAAGCCGCCAAGTTAAGAGATAAATTAAAAGCTTTACAAGACCAAAAATAATATGAAACTATCAGAATTAATAAACGAGAACAACGAAGAAAAATTAATAGAAACCGTTGGACAATACATTTGGGACAATTGTGAAAAACATGATGGTTTTGACAAACTAACAGCCGAAGAATACAACTTTGTAATGATTGATATTTTCGAAAGTGCAATGAACCAAGGCGGATTAATGTTCTTTTTTAAAGAAGATGCAGGGAATTTTCAAAAAGAAATTTGCAAGGCATACCGTGCAATAAACGCACCCGAAACAGCTAAAATTATAGATAAAGCAATTGCAAAATTTCCGCTTATCCCCTTTCCTACTCAACAAGATGTTCGTGTAAAAGCTGTTGCAAATATTCCTGAAGAATTAACTCAATACTGGGAAGATTTAGAAGAAGAATTTTTTAAATACGAAGAAGATGTATTTGAATTAACACTTCAATACATAAAAGAAAACCCGAAAGGTTTTAGGGTTTAATTGTGCTGAATTTGAAATAAAGCTATCAGCTCGGTTGGGTTGATAGTTGTGTTTGGTGCAGATTCCATTTTTTGAATCAAAACTTTCATAGCTTGTGGGTTAAGCCCCATTTTAATTCCTATTTCAAATAGTTTTTGATGTTCTTTAGCATGTAAAACACCATCGGTAAACATAAGTAAAGCCAAACGATAAAACTGAACAATACGGTCAAATTCACTTTTAATAACAGTTGCTGGTTCTCTTTTTTCAAAAAGTGCGTAAACCGTTTTTTTATCAATATATAAACTTGTAGCTATCATGGCTATAAAATCCATTTCTTTGTCGTGCAACTCGCCATCTATTACAGATAACTGAATTAAGTCTTTTAATAGATTAATGTTTTCTTCAGAATTGGTCATTTAGTATTATATTTATATTTCAAAAATAATAATATGAAGTGTAAGATAGCCTATATTGGATTACTTTTTTTTAGTTTTTATTCTTTCGCTCAAGGAAAACTGACTTTTTTAACTATAGAAAATACTTCAAAAAGTATTTCGAAAGAGCTTATTGTTTATTTACCTGAAGGTTATGAAAACAGCAATAAAAAGTTCCCTGTTTTATATATGCACGACGCTCAAAACTTATTTTTAGACTCAATTTCATATGCTGGTGAATGGCGAATTGATGAAACTTTAGACTCTTTAAAAGCTAAAATTATAGTCGTTGGCATTTACCATGGAAATGAGAAAAGAGTAAACGAACTCACTCCATTTAAAAATGAAAAATATGGTGGCGGAGAAGCTAATGCGTATTTGGATTTTTTAGTTAACACCATAAAACCTACTATTGACAGTCGATTTAGAACTAAGAAAAACAAACAAAACACATTTATAATGGGCAGCTCATTAGGTGGTTTAACTTCGTTTTATGCTGCTTTAAAATACCTCAACGTTTTTGCTGCTGCAGGTGTTTTTTCTCCTTCGTTTTGGTACTCTACAGAAATATATACGTATGCCAACAACCATTTAAACCCAAAAACACGCTTTTACTTTATGTGTGGCGAAGCCGAAAGTGACTCAATGGTTTTAGACATGAAAAACATGACTGATTTGATACGTAATAATGCGCCAAAATTAGATTTTTTCTCCAGAACAGTTCCAAACGGAATGCATAATGAAAAATTATGGGCAAATGAATTTGCAAAAGCGTACCTTTGGCTTTTAAAAAACTAGATTTTTATACTGATGATAACAAATAACGACATATTTAAAAAGCTTCGTGTGGCTTTACAATTAAGAGACGACGAAATTATTGAAATTTTAACGCTTGTAGATTTTAATATTTCTAAAGGCGAAATAGGTAATTTTTTTAGAGACGACAAGCACGAAAAATTTGTTGAATGTGGCGATCAGGTTTTGCGTAATTTTTTAAACGGATTAATTATTCACTTGCGTGGAACTAAAGAAAATCCTAAAAATGCAAAAGACACACTAAACAAGCATTACGAAACGGTAGCCAAACGTATAAAAACAGAACGCAGTTCAAATAATGAAGACCGTGATCGTGGCGATAGAAAACCAAGTAGTTTTAGTAAACCTAAGACAAATTCTAAGCCCGCTTTTAAATCAAACGACAGAAAACCAAAAACCGAAGGCGCTAAAAGTTATAAATCTAAAGACAAACCTACTCCTAAAGTAAATTTAGACATTAAGTTTAGTAACGGTAAAAAGAAAAAGTAAAATAAACTTTTAAAAAAAATGAATAGATATTTAATCTATTCATTTTTTTTTGACAAAACTTAATCTGTTAATTCGGTAATACAGTTTAACTTTAAAAGCTTAACCCGTTTATCTGTATCAGATTTCTTATATTTAAAAACGGTGCTTTCATCTAATTCTAAAAATATAGATAAAATTGTTTTTAGCTCTTTAAGCAACAAATCTCTTCGTTTTGTTAAGGTAGTATATGTTTCGTCTGTAGAAGTACTTAAAAGTTTATTAAAGTCTGACAACTCTATAAATGAATTGTGCTGATTAAATATAAAACTTAAGACTTCAAATTGCTTTTCATTTAGATTTTCTAACAATTTACCTTTGTATTTAAACTGCTTTTTAGAAGTACTTAAAATAAAACGATTTTTGTTTTGAGACTTCTTAATTATTTGTTTTTTAACTATTTTAAAAGTAATAAAAAAGACAATTAAAATTAAAATAACCCAAATAGAATAATAAAACAGGGAATGTTTTTCATAAAACAAAGGCTCGACTGAAACTAAATTTTTCTTGAAAGATGAAATAGGTATTTTAGTAACATAAATATTACTAAATGAGTTTAAATAAGCAATAACAAGCGTATCATTATTAATAGCTATTGCTTTTTCTATATTTAACATAAAATCACTTTTATAATTGCTAATAGTATTTTCTTTAGAGTTTAATTCGTAAAACGAATAATCTGTAAATGAAAAACCATAAACAATATTCTTATTTAATTTACTTTTTATTTGATATGTTATTTTGTGTATTAAATTTGAATTATAATTTGGACCTTCTTCCCATTTAAATGTTTTATAGTCAAAATAACTAGATTGCAATTTTATTTCTGAATCTGTTTTAGTAGAATTATCGTAACGTAATCTACCACCCAAAACATGTAATTTATTATTTTGTTCTATATAAAAAGGACTTTCTACCTCGGCAGTATTTTCTGGAGATGTATTACTTAAAGAATACCACTCGTTTAGTTTAAAATCGTATTTTGTTATTATTTTTTTTCCAGTAAATAATCCATATCCACCAAATAAATAAATTTCATTATTAAACGAAAATGGGACGGCTCCAAACTGATTTTTATGACTAAAAGAATTATCTATTCTAATAATAGAATCATTTCTAAAAATAAACATTCTCCCACATCCTTCTTCAGCAAAATAATTTAAACCATTAATTTCATATTGGTTCATATTATAATGATTCAAAATAAAATCAGCAGGAACATGAATTTTCTTGGGATTAGAAAAATCAAAATTTTTAACTAAAATTGAATCGTTGTAAATTACATTTGAATTACCGGTAGTTGCATTTCTAAACAATAAAAACTCATTTGAAATCATTTTTTTCTCTTGAGCAACTACTAAATAAGATAAAAACATAAAATAAAACAAACTATTTCTTTTAGAAAAAATCGATTTTAGAGAAATAAAAGAACTATTTGACTTTATAAACATATGTGGTGTTTTATAACAATTTAGGGCAAATTTTAAAATTATATAACTTTAAGTAATTAGCTTACAACAAAATAAGACTGTTTTAAAGCTATATTTTACTTAAAATTAGTTTTCTTTTGCATAACAAATATAGTAGAAAATATATATTCTACTATTGTTTTTATCAAGTAATAAAAGAATTTGTATTATTGATTGAACTAAAAATCATTCCCAAAATGAAACAATTAGAACGTCTTTTTATTATTTATGAATTATTAAAAACTAATTTTTATTCTTATAATGACATTGTCGATTTATTGTTAAAACAAAATATTAAAATTAGTAAACGTCAAATTCAACGCGATTTAAATCGTATTGATTTGGTTCTTCAAAAAGATGAAGTATTACATAAAAGCAAAAATGAAGATAAAATTTTAACTTTTTGTATTTCGTCAAATATAATTTCTACTGAAATAAAAAACGAAAACGAGTTATACGAGACTGGTTTTAATACCCATTTTAAAACTAAAGTAAATAACAGTTTAATTAAAGAATTTCACATTGCTATTTTAGAAAAAAAATGCATAAAAATTGAGTCTATTTTAAACGATGTAACATCAGAAAACATGTTTTCTGATAGTAAAAACACAGAGTTAATTCCAATAAAAATTATACATCACAGAAATGCTTATTATTTAGGTGGATTTAATTTTGAAAGCAAAAAATACCAAATTTTTGAGTTTTCACAAATCAATAATTTTAAAATTATAAATCCAAAAACTAAAATAAATTTTAAAAAACTAAAAACTGAATTTGAAATTGAATTTGAGAAAAGATTTGGTGTAACTAAAAATATTGACCAAAATGTTTATAAAATTGTATTGGAGTTTTCTTCTATGACGGGGAATTATGTAAAAAAGCACAATTGGCATAATTCTCAAAAATTTTCAACAAAAAACGGTTGTGTTATAATGCAAATTAATTGCGGTATAAATAGAGAACTTTTAGGTTGGATTTTTAGTTGGATGTACAACGTGAGAATTATAGAACCTCCTATTCTTATAGACCTATTAAAAAAAACCGTTAAAGAAATAGATAAAACTTACGAGAATAATTCGTTACTGGTTTATAAAAATATTTTTTAATTAAGGTTCACGTTTTTTTTTAGATTTTTTATAAATTAAATATAAAAATACCATTAAATTAAGTGCTAAAAAGTAAATCATAGTCGTTTTCATTTAAATTATTTTTTGTAGCAGCAATTAAAGCTTTAATTATTTTACAAATTTAAAACGTAAAACACATCAATTTACAAACACACGAAAAAATGACAAAATCTGTCTTTTATATCAGTATTTTAAAATGTAAACAACAAAATTAGCATAGTTTAAATAAATGATTTTAAATTTAACTATAAGTTAAACTTATACAAAAATAAAAACAAACAATTTTAAATTAAATAAGCAAATCGTTTTTTTCTGAAATTTGTTTCACGATAAATAAACCAATTCTATTATGAAAAAAATTTTATTAACTACAAGCTTAATTATAGCATCTTTTGCTACGGCACAAGAAACGGCAACTTGCCCAATAACAGGAAAAACAGTTGTTGTAGATGCTAAAAACCCTCATGGCGAGAGTGCTGGACATGATTACCACAGTGGCAATTATGATAAAAACGCCGTTAATCCACATCAACATGTAAAAAGTACTAAGGGAGCAATGAAAAATTCCGATTGGTGGCCCAACCAATTGAATTTGAGTGTACTTCGTCAAAACTCTGAGCTATCCAATCCTATGGGAGCAGATTTTGACTACGCAAAAGAATTTCAATCTTTAGACTACAAAGCATTAAAAAAGGACTTAACCGATTTAATGACACAATCTCAAGAATGGTGGCCAGCAGATTTTGGACATTATGGAGGTCTTTTTATTCGTATGGCCTGGCACAGTGCAGGAACATATAGAACTGGCGATGGTAGAGGTGGTTCTAGAGCCGGACAACAACGTTTTGCTCCACTAAACAGTTGGCCAGACAATGGAAATTTAGACAAAGCAAGAAGACTTTTATGGCCTATTAAACAAAAATATGGTAATAAAATTTCGTGGGCAGATTTAATGATATTAACTGGAAACGTAGCATTGGAATCAATGGGTTTTAAAACCTATGGTTTTGCTGGTGGTAGAGAAGATGTTTGGGAACCAGAATCACATGTTTATTGGGGTAAAGAAAGCAAATGGTTGGACCATGCTAGAAGTGCCGAAGGTAAATTAGAAGACCCATTAGCAGCAACTCAAATGGGACTTATTTATGTAAACCCTGAAGGACCTGCGGGTAATCCAGACCCACTTTTGGCAGCAAAAGATATTCGTGTAACTTTTGCGAGAATGGGAATGAATGATGAAGAAACTACAGCATTAAATGCGGGTGGTCATACTTTTGGAAAAACACACGGAGCTGGTCCAGCAAGTCATGTTGGTCCAGACCCAGAGGCCGCTGGTATAGAAGAACAAGGTTTAGGATGGAAAAGCAGCTACAAATCGGGTAAAGGAACTGATGCAATTACTTCTGGTTTAGAAGTTACTTGGACAGGAAAACCAACACAATGGAATTATGGTTTCTTTAAAATTTTATATGAAAACGAATGGGAATTAACAAAAAGCCCTGCTGGTGCTCACCAATGGGTTGCAAAAAATGGTAAAGCCATTATTCCAGATGCATTTGATTCGAATAAAAAGCATTTACCAACTATGTTAACTACAGACTTATCTTTTAGATTCGATCCTGAATATGCTAAAATATCAAAGCGTTTTTATGAAAACCCAAAAGAGTTTGAAGAAGCATTTGCTAAAGCTTGGTTTAAATTAACGCATAGAGACATGGGACCTAAAACAACTTATTTAGGCGAAGAAGCTCCAACAGAAGATTTACTTTGGCAAGATCCAATTCCGGCTTTAAATCATGAATTAGCTAGTGATAAGGAATTAAATAAACTTAAAAAAGAAATATTAGAATCGGGATTAACTATTAGCGAAATGGTCTCTACTGCTTGGGCATCTGCTTCAACTTACAGAGGTTCAGACAGAAGAGGTGGCGCAAATGGAGCACGTATTCGTTTAGAGCCTCAAAGAAGTTGGGAAGTAAACAATCCTGCTCAACTAAATAAAGTACTTTCTGTTTTAGAAAAAATACAAGCCGATTTTAATTCAAATGCTAAAAAAGCGAAAATATCAATGGCAGATTTAATTGTACTTGCAGGAAATGCAGCAATTGAAAAAGCAGCAAAAAATGCAGGTTATAATGTAGAAGTTCCTTTTAGTGGAGGAAGAATGGATGCTTTACAATCTCAGACAGATGTAAACTCATTTGCAGTTTTAGAGCCTATTGCAGATGGATTTAGAAATTATTTAAAAAGCAACTACTCTATTTCTACCGAAGAATTATTAGTTGACAAAGCACAATTACTTACGTTAACTGCTCCAGAAATGACTGTTTTAGTTGGTGGAATGCGTGCTTTAAATACTAATTACGATAAATCTAAGCATGGTATATTCTCAGAAAATGCAGACCAATTAAACAACTCGTTTTTTGTTAATTTATTAGAAATGGGAACAGTTTGGAAACCAATTTCTGAAACTAAACAAGTTTTTGAAGGTAGAAATGCAATTACAAATGACGTGAAATGGACAGCAACTAGAGCCGATTTAATTTTCGGATCAAATTCAGAATTAAGAGCCATAGCAGAAATGTATGCGCAACAAGACAACAAAGAAAAATTTGTAAACGATTTTATCGCTACTTGGACAAAAGTTATGAATTTAGATCGTTTTGATTTAAAATAATACAATCTGATAATTTACATATAATAAGGTGTTCAAAAGAGAATGAAATTCTTAATTGAGCACCTTATTTATTTTTATAATTCTCCCAAAAAACCTTTTCAATATATACACTATCTTTAATTGTTTTCTTAGCCCAGTCTATTCGCTTTTCTAACTTTTCGTCTTCGCTTAGCTCCCACTCTATAGTACTTAAACGCAATCGGTTTGTTAAGTTTTGTAAAATAATAGCAGCCGAAACAGAAATATTTAAACTCTCGGTAAATCCTACCATAGGTATTTTTAAAAAGCCATCTGCTTGGTCTATTATTTCTTGAGATAGACCTTCTTTTTCGGTTCCAAAAAACAAAGCAGCAGGTTTAGTAATATCAAATTCGTGAATTAAATTATCGTTTGCGTGCGGTGTTGTTGCAATTATTTGATAGCCTTTTTCTTTTAAGGAAGCAATGCAATTTTTAGAATTATCGTAAGAAGTAATATCAACCCATTTTTGAGCTCCCATTGCAATTTGGCGGTCAATAGTTTTGGCATATTTTTCTTCAATAACATGCAAATTCTGAACACCAAATACTTCGCAACTTCTCATTACAGCACTGGTGTTATGCATTTGAAAAACATCTTCTACCGCAACTGTAAAATGGTTTGTTCTTTGGTCTAAAACCGTTTCAAAACGTTTCATTCTGTTTTCGGTTAAATAACCATTTAAATGCTCTAAAAAATCTAATTTTTCCTTCTTACTTCTATTAATCATACCGCAAATAAACAAAAAAATAGGTTTACATCCTTATTTTTAGCTTTTTAATAGCTTCGCTTTTAACCATTCTACGTATATTTGCTCCTTTAAAAAAAACAACAAAACTAAACCATGCAAACCCTAACCGAGTTAAACGCCATTTCACCAATCGACGGGCGTTATAGAAACAAAACAGAAGATTTAGCACCTTTTTTTTCGGAAGAAGCTTTAATTAAATACCGTGTTTTGGTAGAGGTTGAATACTTTATTTCGCTTTGCGAATTACCATTGCCACAATTAAAAGATTTACCAACTAGCTCATTTACTAGTTTGCGTGAATTATATAAAAACTTTTCTACCGAAGATGCACTTTGGATAAAAGAAACCGAAAAAACAACAAATCACGACGTTAAAGCAGTTGAGTATTTTATTAAAGATAAATTTGATGGTTTAGGCTTAGCCGCTTATAAAGAGTTTATTCATTTTGGTTTAACCTCACAAGATATAAACAATACTGCAATTCCACTTTCTACAAAAGAAGCTTTTGAGCAAGTTTACGAACCTGTTTTAGCAAAAGTAGTTTCGCGTTTAGAAGAATTAGCAACCGAATGGGCAAATGTTCCTATGCTAGCTCGTACACACGGACAACCTGCATCGCCAACCCGTTTGGGTAAAGAAATTGAAGTATTTGTAGAACGTATTAAACAACAACAACGTTTATTAAAACAAGTACCTTTTGCAGCAAAATTTGGTGGAGCAACAGGAAATTTTAACGCACATAATGTGGCTTATCCTGCCATTGACTGGAAAGTATTTGGAGGTAATTTTGTTTCTAAAAGTTTAGGTTTATACCATTCGTTTCCAACTACTCAAATAGAACATTACGATCATTTTGCTGCCTTTTTTGATGCATTAAAACGTATAAATACCATATTAATTGATTTAGATAGAGACATTTGGACTTACGTTTCTATGGATTATTTTAAACAAAAAATAAAAGCAGGAGAAATAGGTTCTTCGGCTATGCCACACAAAGTAAATCCAATTGATTTTGAAAACAGTGAAGGAAACTTAGGTATTGCAAATGCTATTTTCGAACATTTATCAGCTAAATTACCAATATCTCGTTTGCAACGCGATTTAACAGATAGTACCGTTTTAAGAAACGTAGGTGTACCGTTTGGACATACAATTATAGCTTTTGAAGCTACTTTAAAAGGTTTGAATAAATTACTGTTAAATGAAGCTAGTTTTAAAGCCGACTTAGACCGTAACTGGGCTGTTGCCGCAGAAGCTATACAGACTATTTTGCGAAGAGAAGGATATCCAAATCCATACGAAGCTTTAAAAGATTTAACACGAACAAATACAGGAATTACACAAGAAAGTATCCATGCTTTTATTCAGACTTTAGCTGTAAGCGAAACTATTAAAGCAGAATTAATGCAAATAACACCAAGTAATTATTTAGGAATATAATGGAAACACAAAAATTTGAATTAAAAGATTGGGAAATGCCAGAAACTGGTGTAATTATATCTGAAAACGAAGAATGGTTACTAATACAATCTATACCTGTTGATTTTAAAGTTGATGGTTATAAACTAATTGCAAAAAAACATCTTGAAGACCAATTTACATCGGTAGAAGAAGAATTAATTGATCGAGTTTTAGAATTACGTAATTTTAAACCAACAGTTCCTGCTTTTTTCGAATGGGGTACTACTGCTAAAATGCTTCAAAATATAGAAAAACAATTTGGCTTAGTTGAGTTTCAAACCCAAGACGAAGAAGAATTGTTTTACGGTAAAAAACTGCAATTTTCCGTTAAAAAAATGAACATGGATATGGTTTTTACTGACGGTACATTGGACACTGAATACGATGAAGCAGTTGATGTTGAACAGATTAGAGTAATTACTTTTGACACTGATTACTTTAATGCAATTGCGTTATTAATGGTAGATTCAAATAAATTATAAAAAAAGATTATTATTTCGTATTTTTGCACCGTTTGAAAACACAAAAATTATTATGGTAAAAGATTTATTTCAAAGAATACAAGAAAATAAAGGACCATTAGGAAAATGGGCTTCGCAGGCAGAAGGATATTATGTATTTCCAAAATTAGAAGGTGAATTAGGCCCAAGAATGAAATTTCATGGAAAAGAAATTTTAAACTGGAGTATAAATGACTATTTAGGTTTAGCCAACCACCCAGAAGTACGTAAAGTAGATGCAGATGCTGCAGCACAATATGGAGCTGCTTACCCTATGGGAGCACGTATGATGAGTGGTCATACTTCTGTACACGAACAATTAGAACAAGAATTAGCTGCTTTTGTTAAAAAAGAATCGGCTTATTTATTAAATTTTGGTTATCAAGGAATTATGTCTTGTATAGACGCTTTGGTTACTAAAAACGATATTATTGTTTACGATGTAGATTCGCACGCATGTATTATAGACGGTGTACGTTTGCACATGGGCAAACGTTTTACCTACAAGCACAACGATCTAGAAAGCATGGAGAAAAACCTGCAACGTGCAACAAAAATGGCAGAAGAAACAGGAGGAGGAATTCTTTTTATAACTGAAGGTGTTTTTGGAATGCGTGGGCAACAAGGTAAACTTAAAGAAGTAATTGCTCTTAAAGAAAAATATACTTTCCGTTTATTAGTTGACGATGCACACGGTTTTGGTACATTAGGAGCAACTGGAGCTGGAGCTGGAGAAGAACAAAACTGTCAAGACGGTATAGATGTTTATTTCTCTACTTTTGCAAAATCTATGGCTAGTATTGGTGCGTTTTTAGCTGCCGATAAAGAAATAATCGACTTTTTAAAATACAACTTGCGTTCGCAAATGTTTGCTAAATCGTTACCAATGATACAAACTGTTGGAGCTTTAAAAAGATTGCAATTATTACGTGACAACCCTAGTATAAAAGCTAAATTATGGGAAAACGTAGATGCATTACAAAACGGACTTAAAGAAAACGGATTTAATATTGGTGATACAAACACTTGTGTAACTCCTGTTTACTTAGAAGGTTCGATACCAGAAGCTATGGTAATGGTAAATGACCTAAGAGAAAATTACGGTATATTTTTATCAATTGTAGTTTACCCTGTTATACCAAAAGGAATTATATTATTACGTATGATACCTACTGCTTCTCATACTTTAGAAGATGTAAGAGTAACACTAGAGGCATTTAAAGCCATTAGAATTAAACTAGAAGATGGTACTTACAAAAAAATTGCAGAAGAAACTACAGTTGATGTTTCTTAAATAATTTATAGAACAAAAATAAATGCCTCATAAGTTGCTACTTTTGAGGCATTTTTTATTAAATCTTTTTTGCTTCTTCCCAAAACACATCCATTTCGGCAAGTGTCATATCTGCTAAAGGTTTCCCTAACTCTGTTGCTTTACTTTCTAAATACTGAAAACGTTTTATAAACTTTTTATTGGTTCGTTCTAAAGCGGTTTCTGGATTAATATTTAAAAAACGAGCATAATTTATCATTGAAAATAATACATCGCCAAATTCGGCTTCTATTAAATCTATATTATTATTGTTTACTTCAACTTGCAGTTCATTTAACTCTTCTTGCACTTTTTCAAAAACTTGTTGAGGCTCTTCCCAGTCGAACCCTACTCCTTTTGCTTTTTCTTGAATTCGAGAAGCTTTTACCAAAGCAGGTAAACTTTTAGGCACACCACCTAAAACAGACTTATTTCCTTCTTTTAATTTTAACTTTTCCCAATTTTGTTTTACTTCTTCTTCGCTTTCAACAACTACATCTCCATAAATATGAGGATGACGATCGATTAACTTATCACAAATAGCGTTAGCAACATCGGCAATATCAAAATCGTTGGTTTCGCTACCTATTTTAGCATAAAAAACAATATGCAAAAGTAAATCGCCTAGTTCTTTTTTAATTTCGGGTTTGTCATTTTCTATAATTGCATCTGCAAGTTCGTAGGTTTCTTCAATTGTTAAATGACGCAAACTCTCTAAAGTTTGTTTTTTATCCCACGGGCATTTTTCCCTAAGGTCGTCCATTATATCCAACAACCTATTAAAGGCTTCTAATTGTTTTGCTCTTGTGTTCATATTATTGTTTTAAACTAAAAATCCCGCTGTTTAAGCAGGATTTAATAGTGAGGTATTTTAAATTATTCAGCAGCAGCTGTTTCTTCATTTTCTTCTTTAGATAAAGCTTCTACTGTTACCAACCCTTTTGGTTGTAAAAGGTTGTACCAATTTAATATCTTTTTCATATCCGATGCATATACTCTATCTTCATCGTACTCTGGTAAAATTTCTCTAAAATAATCCTGAACCTTTGTATTATCTTCTTTATGAGAAATAGTCATTTCGTTGCTTTCTTTTTCGGCAATAGCTTTAAAAACATTTGCCAAACGTACTTCTTCAGTATAGGTATAAACAGCAATTTCCGAAAGTAAACTCACGTTACTACGCAAACCAACTGTAATTCTTTTACCGTCTAATAATGACTCTGCAACAAAACCTGTACGCGTTTGGATTTTTAAATTGTATAAACCCGGTTTTCCTGCTATTGATAGTATTTTCTTTAAACTCATAATTTATTTTTAGTGGGTGACAAATATATATTTTAAAAGTAATAAATACAAAGGGATTTGATTACTTTTTAAATTAATTAACGCCCTTTTTTGTTTGCAAATTTCATTCTATAATCTGGGAATGCTTTTCCTTCCATTATCTTATTTAATTTTTTGGCAATCAACTTCTTTTTTAAAGAAGATACTTTGTCTGTAAACAAAATTCCTTCTATATGATCGTACTCATGTTGAATAACTCTGGCAATTAAACCATTATACACGCCTACTTGCTTTTTAAAATCTTCGTCTAAATACTCAATAGTTATAGTATCGTGTCTTAAAACGTCTTCTCTTACGTCTGGAATACTTAAACAACCTTCGTTAAAAGCCCAAATATCACCTTCTTCTTTAGTAATTTTGGCATTAATAAAGGTTTTTCTAAAACCGTTTAACTGTGCCACTTCTTCTTTAGATACATCGTCACTATCTGCAAACGGAGTAGTATCTACCATAAACATACGAATTGGCATTCCTACTTGAGGTGCTGCTAAACCAACACCATGTGCATTATCCATTGTGTCATACATATTTTGTATCACCTCTTTTAAATTTGGATAGTCTTTAGAAATATCTTCACATTTTTTTCTTAGAACGGCTTCGCCATATCCATAAATAGGTAAAATCATAATCTGTTTTTTTGAGGGTACAAAAGTAAGGATATTTTTTTAAAAAACGTGTCTATTTGTGGTATTGTAAATAATCTTGAAGTATTATAGTAGCAGCAATTTCGTCTAAAAGTCCTTTGTTTTGACGGTGCTTTTTTTTGGCTTTGTTATCTAGTAATGACTGAAAAGCCATTTTAGAGGTAAAACGTTCATCTACTTGAACAATAGGATAATTAGGAAATTTTTTCTTAAATTGTAATTTAAACTTTTCAATTATTACTGCACTTTCAGATGGCGAACCGTCCATTTGTTTGGGTTCTCCTAATACTATTTTTTCTACTTTCTCATTTTTAAAGTAATCCTCTAAAAAAGCAAAAAGCTTTGGTGTTTCAACAGTTGTTAAACCTGTTGCAATAATTTGCATATCGTCTGTAACGGCAACTCCTGTTCTTTTTATTCCATAGTCTAAAGCTAAAATTCTTGCCATTTTTATAATACTTTTTACAAATATAAATATATAAAGCCAATTCCATAAATTTAAAAATCAATTAAAAACAATAATTTACAGAATGTATTATATTTGTACTAAATAAAATTAAACATGACACATTTACAATCTATTATAGAAACAGCTTGGAACGACCGAGCGTTATTACAAGAAGAAACTACAACAAACGCTATTAGAGAAGTTATATCGCTATTAGACAACGGAGATTTACGTGTTGCCGAACCTACAACCAATGGTTGGCAAGTAAACGAATGGGTTAAAAAAGCAGTAGTATTATATTTCCCTATACAGAAAATGGAAACTTTAGAGGCTGGTATTTTTGAGTACCACGACAAAATGCCTTTAAAAAGAGGTTATGCAGAAAAAGGAATTCGTGTTGTACCCAATGCGGTAGCTCGTCATGGTGCTTACATTTCTAAAGGTGTAATTTTAATGCCTAGTTATGTAAATATTGGTGCGTATGTTGACGAAGGGACTATGGTAGATACTTGGGCAACTGTTGGTAGTTGTGCTCAAATTGGTAAAAACGTACATTTGTCTGGCGGTGTTGGTATTGGCGGGGTTTTAGAGCCTTTACAAGCTGCTCCAGTTATTATTGAAGACGGTGCTTTTATAGGCTCGAGATGTATAGTTGTAGAAGGCGTTCGTATAGAAAAAGAAGCTGTTTTAGGAGCTAACGTATGTTTAACCGCAAGTACTAAAATTATAGATGTTACGGGTGATACACCAGTAGAAAGAAAAGGTGTTGTGCCAGCTCGTTCTGTAGTGATTCCAGGTAGTTATACCAAAAAATTCGCAGCAGGTGAATTTCAAGTGCCTTGTGCTTTAATTATTGGTAAACGCAAAGCTTCTACCGATTTAAAAACATCTTTAAACGATGCTTTACGCGAATATGATGTAGCCGTTTAAAATGCAAAAACTATCTATAATAATTGTTAATTACAAAGGTTGGGAAGCTCTAAGGGCTTGTTTAGACTCTTTAGCAGCGTATAAAAGTGCCTTTTTAGAGTTTGAAGTAATTGTGGTTGATAATTGTTCTAATGATGGTTTTTTTACTGTTTTTAAAACCGACTTTCCTTTATTTACTTTTATAGAAAACTCTGGAAATAACGGATTTGCAAACGGCTGTAATTTAGGTGCTAAACAGGCAACAAGTGATTTATATTTATTCTTAAATCCCGATACAGTTATTTATAATGATAGCTTAGATAAATATATTACTGATTATATAAAAAATCCAGAAATTGCAATTTTATCGTGTTTGCAAGTAGATGAGAACAATTCGTTTTACAAGCAAAAAAACAGATTCCCTACTTTTTTTAGTTTTTTTGGATTAAGTAGGGCTTTTTATAAACGCATTTTTAAAAATAAAATAGAAAAATCGTTTAAAGAAAATGTTTCCTTTTTTTACCCACAATGGGTAACAGGAGCAGTTGTTTTAATAAGCAAGCATTGGTTTGAAAAAGTAAACGGCTGGAACGAAGATTTTTGGATGTATATGGAAGATGTTGACTTATGTAAAAAAGTAATAGACCAAAATGGTATTGTAGCGGTTACTAAAAAAAGTAACATTTTTCATAAACACGGTGGTGCATCTAGAATTAATGTTTTTACAAAAGCATTAACAAAAACAGAAGTTTTAATCTCTAAACATGTGTATATAAATACCCATTTTAATGTTTTGCAACAAGTGATTCTTCATTTTTTTATGGTACTTGGTGTTTTATTAGAAAAAGGAATTTTAAGTATAATCTCGTTTTTTGTCTTTAAAAATTTAAAGTTAAAAGTAAATCGTTTTATTCTTAAAAACTATTTAAGTTACCTTTTACATGCCCTAAATAACAAAACTTTTTTAAGTTTTAGAAGCGTAAATTTCAATAAAAATTAGCATGAAGATATTAGTAATTCAACAAAAAATGATTGGTGATGTATTGGTTAGTTCCATTTTATGCGAAAATTTACGTTTAGCGTATCCTAATGCTCAAATAGATTATTTAATTTACGATTCTACAAAATCGGTTATTGACGGTGCTAATTACATTTCAAATTTAATTCTGTTTACAGAAAAAGAAAGAAAAAGTAAGTTAGCGCTTTTAAAATTTGGATTACAACTTAGAAAAACCAAATACGATGTAATTATAGATGCTTATTCAAAATTAGAAAGTTGGATTTTAGTCGCTTTATCTGGAGCCACAAAAAAAATATCTTTTGAAAAATCAACAAGCGGATTATTTTATACAAATACAATAAAAAGACATTCGGATTATAACTCTAACCTTGGCTTAATTATAGAACAACGTTTGGCATTGTTAGAACCTCTTGAAATAGAAAAAAAAATAACCTTCCCATCTATTATTGTTAGCGAATCAGAAAAAAATACAGCCGATTCGATTTTTGCAAAAAATAAAATTGATAGATCTAAAAAAACAGTAATGTTTAGTATTATTGGTAGTGATAAAACAAAGACCTATCCTCTACCCTACATGGCAGAAATTATTGATTATGTAGCTGATAATTATAATGTTAATATTCTTTTTAACTACATTCCAAATCAAATTAAAGAAGCTAAAAAAGTATTGGATTTATGTAAAAAAAGCACCCAAGAAAAAGTTTATTTTAATGTTATTGGTGGCTCAATTAGAGAATTTATTGCATTAATGGATAAATGTGAAATAATAATTGGAAATGATGGTGGAGCAACCAATATGGCTAAAGCTTTAAACAAACCTTCTTTTATATTATTTTGCCCATGGATTGATAAAAAAGGTTGGGCTATTTTAGAAGACGGAAAAAAACATATTTCTTTCCATTTAGATGAATTTTTACCTTCGCTTTTTGAAAATAAAAAACCCAAAGAAGTTAAAGAAAAATATATTGAATTCTACAATGAATTTAAACCTCAATTATTTTTAGAAAATCTAAACCATTTTCTTAAAGATCATATTGGCTAATTCCTTTTGAAATTTTAGTCACTTTATTTCTTTTATTAAAACTTCTTATGGCATTGTTATGTTCCCATGTTTCTTTGGTAGCATAACTTCTTTCATGAAACAAATGCAAACAAATGGCTTGGTAGCGAATTTGCTTTGATAATAAACCAAAATTAAACAAACGCTCGCCAATTTCTCTATCTAAACCACCATATTTCATTTCTTCGTTAAAGCCGTTTACAGATAATAAATCTTGCTTAAAACACGAGGTATTATGACCATTAAAGGTTTTTTTGGTAGGTGTAACCCAGTTTAAAAATCGAGCTAGAATTAAGTTTTTAGTTAATTTAGTTAGTTTAAAACTATTTTTTACTCCGTTAGAAATTAACCATTTAGTATTAAAACAATTTTGATTTTCAATATCGGTTTCAGAAATTGTTAAAGAGGTATTCATAGGCAATTTAAAGTAACCACCCGATAAAAAATATCCTTTTTCTTGTTGTTTTAAATGTGTCGCCACAAAGTCTTTTCTGGGAATACAATCACCATCTGTAAATAAAAGATAATCGGAGTTAGATTTTAATATGGCTTTATTTAAAATTTTGCATTTATTAAAACCTTCATCTTTTTGCCAAACATGCACAATAGGGTACTTAAATAAGGTACTAAAACGCGAAATAACTTCGGCTGTTTTAGCGGTAGAGCCATCATCTGCGACAACAATTTCAAAGTCAATTTCGGTCTGACAAAGGTAGCCCAAAAGCACTTTTGTCAACCACTCTTCGGCATTATATGTTGTTATTATTACGGATAGCTTCATTAAAAAGAATAAAAAGTGAATTTAATCTTTTTTCCAAAACTTCAAGCGTTTTTTAATCCTTTTTTTTCTAAGAAAATGCTCTTGAAATAAATTAATGTTATTCCAAACTGCATTAAAAACAACAGATTCGTTTAATTGAGCTAAAATTGCATATTCATTTGCGATTACTTTTACTATTTCAATATCATTTGTAATTCTAGCAAAATTTTTCATTCGAACTTCAAAAGGCATGTCTTTGTGAAAACGCATTCTATTTAAATCTACTAAATAGAAATCGTATTTATTATCAGCTACTTTTTTAATTAATGTATTTCCTGGCGAATGATCTAAAAACTCAATTCCCTTTTGATGCATAGAAAAAGTAAACTGTGCAAATTGCTTAATAATCTCATCTCTTTCAGGATTTTGCATGTCGTCTAATGCTCTAAAAGTAAAGTCGCACTCTAGGTGTTCGCTTGCGTAATAACTGTCTTTAATTCCTACTAAATTTGAATTTTCGAAAAAAGCAACAGGTGCTGGAGTTTTAATATTATTTTCTAAAAGCATTTGGGCGTACTCAAAAGAACGTTGCGCTTTTGATTTTCTAAAATACTTATAAACTACTTTATTGATAAGGTTTGGCGATTTAAATGATTTAATATTCAATGTTATATTTCCCAATTCAAATAGCTTAATCGCATTTCGGTTTCCTTGTATAAAAACAGTTCCCAAACTTGAAAAGTTATTTATAAACTTTAAAATTTGATTTTGGTCTTTTTTAAATTGAGAATTGATTTTATACACCTTGTTTTTTTTTCAAAATTATGCATACAATTTAATTAAACCAATATTTTAGGTATTTTTACAGAAAATTTTTTAATAAAAATGAATTCTTTTCCAAAAACATCGTTAGTTACACCTACTTATAATTGGCCCGAAGCATTAGAATTACTATTGTTAAGTATTAAAAAGCAATCCGTTTTACCTGATGAAGTAATTATTGCAGATGACGGCTCAAGAAAAGAAACTAAGGATTTAATTGATCGTTTTAAAGAAGATTTCCCAGTTCCTATTCATCATATTTGGCATGAAGATATAAAAAACAGAAAGCCAATGATTATGAATAAAGCTATTGCAAGTGCAAATTTTGAATATATAATTGAGATTGATGGCGATATTATTATGCATAAAGACTTTGTGAATGACCATTTAAATTATGCTGAAAATGGTTGTTATTTATTTGGTTCTAGAGCAAATATTGAATCATCAATTTTATCATCAATTTTTAAAAATAAAACCATAAACTTTAACTTTTTCTCAAAAGGAATAAAAAAACGAAGTAGAACTTTTAGATTACCATTTTACATGAATAATATTAAAAAACACAACCAGCGTTCTGCAAAATTAAGAGGTTGTAATATGTCTTTTTGGAAAAGTGACTTTATAAAAATAAACGGTTTTAACGAAGACTTAGTGGGTTGGGGAATAGACGATTCTGAAATGATAGAACGCATGCATAATATTGGCGTTTTAGGCAAACGATTAAAACAAGTAGCTCTTTGCTATCATATTTACCATAAAGAACAAAGCCGAGAAGGGTTTTATAATGTAAATGAAGATATTCAAAAAGAAACTATTTTATATAAAAAGCAAACAATTGAAAATGGGATAAGTCAATATTTATAACTAACTATTGTAAACCTTTTGATACGCTTCTTTTGTTTTTAAAGCAATTTTTTCTGCCGTAAATTTTTCGCTAATAATTTCTTTATTTATCGAAGTAAATTTTTCTTGTAGTTCTTTATTATCAACCAATTTAATTACACCTTTCGCTAAATTTTCAGCATCTTTAACATTTGCTGTAAATCCATTTTCAGCATCAATTATAACATCTTCTATTAACCCTACTTTTGTAGAAACAACTGCTGTATTAAACAACATTGCTTCTAGAACCGATGTTGGTCCTCCTTCTCTTTCCGAAGTCAATAAAAAACAATCAAATTGAGGATTTAATAATGCTGCATTTGGGTATTTATCTAAAAAAACGAGTTGTTTTAGCACACCTCTTTTTGTAGCATATGCTTTTATAGCATCTGTTCTTTTGGAAAACTCACCAATTTGAATAAAATAAATATCGTCACGCTTTTGGACATGAACAATATAATGCAATACATCAACTAATGTAAACAAATCTTTAGCAGAAGTATGATTTGCAATATTACCAACTAATTTAATGCCCTCTGAAATTGCAAAATGAGAACGCAAATTTAAAGCAGATTGAGATTTTAAAATAGATTGCGGAACACAATCGTTTAATACAATTGTTTTAGCCTTAGTTTTCTTATTCAAAATTTTAGCAAAAGAGCTTTCTACCGATTTAGATACACAAAAAATAGCTGATAAACTGTTGCTATTGTATTTTAATTTACTTAATTGACTACTACTACCACCAATTCCTTTTTTAGAAAAAATAAGCTTAACATTAAATTTATAAATAAAATTAGCAAACAAATAAAACATCAACGAATCACTTGTGTGCAATTGAACTATATTTGGCTTGAACGATTTAATAACTTCATTTAGTTTTTTATAACTTTTAAATGAATTTAGTTTTTTAGAATCTAAAGCACTAAAATCTATATTATATAAATTACATTCTTTTTCTAAAACCGAATTTGAAAAGCCAAAAACAAGATTATCTATTTCATAATTTTTTAGCTTTGGCAACAAACTTATTATCTGTTGCTCATTACCTCCCCAACCTTTTGCACCACTAATATGTAGAATTTTCATAAAATATTTGTTACTTTGCGACTTTCAAGAACGTAAAACTACATTTTTTTTAACTAAAGTAAAAGCAGTAATTTAATTATAATGATAGATTTATCTGTTATCATCATAAACTTTAATACTCATTCTTATACTATAAATTGTATTAAGAGTATTATAGCGCATACATCGATTTCTATTAATTATGATGTTAGAATTGTTGACAATAATTCAAAAAAACTAGATGTTGAAAAACTGGAAGCTTATATTTTAGAACTAAACGATCCTAGAATAAAACTTTTAAAAAACTACACGAATTTAGGATTTGGAGGAGGTAATATGGTGGGTTGTCAATTTTCTGATGCTAAATATTATACTTTTTTAAACAACGACTGTTTACTTTTAAACGATTGTTTTAGCATTTTAATTAACGAAATGGAAAAAAATGCTAATTATGGTGTTTGTGGACCACAAAGTTATAAAGAAAATGGAGATTTATTACCGACTTTAGATCATTATAGTTCACCTCAAAAAGAGCTTTTTGGTAGATATTTTTTAGAAAAAATAAATAGTAAAAAATACCCTAAAAGGAAAAAAGAATATACAAAACCCAAGCAAGGACAGTTTGTTTCTGGTAGTTTTATGATGCTAAGAGCAAAAGATTTTTGGGCTATTGGTGGTTTTGATACAAATATATTTTTATATCAAGAAGAAACGGACATGTGTTTAAGATTGTCTAAATTAAAAAAATATGCATTTCTAATTCCAAGTGCAAAATTTATTCATTTTCATGGTGTAAGTACTCCGAAAACTATTGAAATAAAAACAGAACTTAAATTATCGTTACTTTATGTAATACGAAAGCATTATGGCTATGTTTATCATAAATTCTTACTTACCTTTCTTCAAATAAAATATTACATAAAAAGCAAACAAAAACCTAAATATAAATATTTATCAAATGTTTTATTGAAAGGAGGGAAAATGAAATATTCTTTAAAATACAAGCAAAAAATAAATAGTTATAAATGGATATTTTATTTTTTAGCCCCGATTATTTAAATATCTACAAGCAAATTGAAAAAGAAATGGTTTTGCAAAACCATAATGTGGATACAATTTTATTTGATAATTACTCATACGAAAACAATTTAAAAAAAGTAGTTGCTCGTTTTTTTCGTTTAATTAAAATAAAAAAAGTTAAAAAAAAATGGGCAAGTCTTTATTATGCTAATAAAGTAAATCCAATAAAAAAATATGACTTGGTATTTATAATAAGTCCGGATTATTTATTTGATAGTGAATTAAAAAGAATAACTTCACAAGCAATAAAATCAGTGGTTTTTTATTGGGATAGTTTTAAATTTATAGGTAAATACGAAAGGACACTTCACTATTTTGATAAAAAATATAGTTTTGAACCCGAAGACGTTAAAAAATATAACTTAGAATTATTAACAAATTTTTACTATGATACTAAAAAGAGTCAACAAACTATTTTTGATGCCTATTTTATTGGGCAACATGATAATAGAATAAATACTATTGAGAAAATAACAGAACAATTCATAGCCAAAGATTTAAAAACTAATATAATAATCAGAACCAATAAAAATATAAAAAAGAAAAACAGTTCTATTAATTATTCAAATGAAGAAATTCCGTTTGAAAAAAACATTGAAAACATTAAAAACGCTAAAATTATTTTAGACATACAAAAACCAGAGCAAAACGGATTAACTTTCAGGGTTTTTGAAGCAATTGGTTTGGAAAAAAAACTAATAACAACAAACAAAGACATAGTTAACTACGATTTCTATAACCCAAATAATATATTTGTATGGAATAATATTACAACCGAAATACCTAACGATTTTTTAACAACTCCTTACCAACCATTATCTATACCAATATTTGAAAAATACAGTATTAAAAAATGGGTTAAAACAATTTTAAATTAACATGAAAATATCTGTTGCACTATGCACATTCAATGGAGAAAAATATATTGAAAAACAACTTGATTCAATTTTAAATCAGAGTATAAAGGTTAATGAAATAATAGTTTGTGATGATCAATCTACTGATACAACAATTTTAATTTTAGAAAAGTATTCATTAAAACATCCTGGGCTATTTAAAATTCACAAAAACGAAACTAACCTTAGAAGTAATAAAAACTTTGAAAAAGCAATTTCATTGTGCACTGGTGATTATATTTTTTTATCAGATCAAGATGATTTGTGGAGAGAAGATAAAGTTGAAAAAACACTTAATGTATTTTCTAAAAACCCCACTGCTGAAGGTGTTTTTTCAAATGCAACTTTGATAAATGACAAAGATCAATTGTTATTTAAAGATATTTCACTTTGGGATAGTGTGTGTTTTTTTGAAAATCAAATCCCAAAGCCTATTGATTTGTTTAAATTACTAATTTTAAAAGGAAACTACTTAACGGGTGCAACTCTTTGTATTAAAAAAGAAGTGAAAGAATTTTGCTTTCCATTTCAAACCATTGAAAAAACTTTTTTACATGATGAATGGTTTGCATTTATTTTATCACAAAGAAAAACATTATTTTATTCAACTGATAAATTAATATCATATCGTTTACATGAAAATCAACAAATGGGAGTGGGTAATATTTTGAAAAATGCCAAAAAAATAAAGAAATCATCTAAAAAAATAAAAGTATTATTAGGAATTAAAAAACCGACTAGCTTCAATGACTTTAAAACATTAACAAGAGCATATTTTTCTCAATACGAGAAATTTAAAGTATTATTTAAAAATAATAAAAATGAACATTTTGATTTAACAGATCGTTTATTAATTCAATATAAAGAAGCAGATGTAATGATGAAAAAAAAGAATCCTGTTTTATACTTTTTTAGAAAATTAAAAGATAAAAGAAAAGGTAAAAGACAGCTTTAACTTATTTCAATTCTCTTTTATAAAATTTAGAATAAAATAATTTAAATAGCTTTCTGGCAAATCTAGCATTAATATTTTCTCTGAAAAACTTAAAAAACAGTACTCTTTTATTATGTATCAAGTTGCTTTTTAAGGTTAATGCAAGATTAATATACTCGTCACAAACAGATTCTATATCTAATAAATCTTCTGTGAATTTTCTAAGTTTTGGCCCATCGTTAAAATTGTATTTTTTAAATTCTTCAATTAAATCTATCGATGTGAATTTCTTCTTATAATACCGACCAGAACAATTATTTAAAAGACTTGTTGGTAAAACATCTGAAATATATCCATCTGCAAAAGATTCTGAATACGGTCTGTTATCATAAATTACTACTGGTCTTCCACAAGCCATAGCTTCATACGCAGACCTACCTAAACCTACAATTAAATCAGATTTATTTATTTCATCTGCAACATCCCAAATAGGGTTTTCTAGCTTATTTAATGATGAAAATAATATACCCATAGAATCACAAGCCTCTTTGATTACCTCATTAGCAGATTCTGATTGACACAAACTCAAAACAGAAGTTAAATTTATATTAATTGGGTTTTTAATATTGAATTTATTCAAGTCAATTCCGTTCATTATAAGGCATGATGAAAATCCTTTTAACAATAAATGATTTTGAACTTCTTTTGAAATTGATACATGATAATTTGCAAAAACACTTGGTTGTTCTAAGTCAGGAAAAACTCCGTGACAAGTCTGTATAGTATAACCTTTTTTATAAAGAGCTTTAACACAGGTATGGTGATTTGCTAAAATTAAATCATAACTGGATTTAGACATAAACGAAACGTTCAGCTCTTTTTCCATTCTTGCAGAAAAATCACCTTTTACAAAAGTAAAGTATTGAACGTTGTACCCTTTTTTAATCAAACTTTCGATTACTGTATATGTAAAAGTTTCACTACCACCCACAAAATTAAGGTGATTGTTAGCAACAAGTATATTATTTATCATAAAACATTAAAAAGTAATTAATAATGTATAAATATATCCTTTAAAATGAACATATAAAAATCAAAAACAAACTATCTTTGCATAAACCGCTGTAAAAATGAACACCGAAATACAAAACGCTTTAGAAGTACTTCAAAACGGAGGTATAATTTTATACCCAACTGATACCGTTTGGGGAATTGGTTGCGATGCATCGAACGAAGAAGCTGTTAATAAAGTGTATGCTTTAAAACAACGCGAAGAGTCTAAATCTATGATTGTTTTAATGAATAACGAAAAAATGCTTTATAACGTTTTTAGAGAGCTTCCAGAAGTAGTTTGGGATATTTTAGATAACAGCGAAAAACCCACAACAGTTATATTAGACAACCCTAAAAACGTAGCTACAAACTTAATTGCAGAAGATAACTCGTTAGGTGTTCGTATTGTTAAAGATCCTTTTTGTTATAAATTAATGGAACGTTTAAAACGTCCTTTGGTTTCTACATCGGCAAATTTAACAGGAATGTTTGCTCCAAAATCTTTTAAAGAAATTAGCCCCGAAATTTTAAAAGGAGTGGACTATGTTGTAAATTTGCATAAAGATAAAGTTTGCAAAAATCCTTCTACAATAATAAAATTAGGATTAGATAGTCAAGTAAAGATTATTCGCAAATAGTATTAATTTGAAAGTTTGAAGAATTGAAGATTAAATCAATAATTTTCAAATCGGATAATTTTCAAATTTTCAAATTTAAATATGAACTATACAAAAGCATTAGATAATCCAATTTTTAAAATAGTTGCACAAGCAAGTACAGAACTTCAATTAGAAAGCTATGTTATTGGTGGTTTTGTTCGTGACTATATATTGGAGCGTCCTGCAAAAAAAGACATTGATATTGTTGCCGTAGGAAGCGGAATAGCTCTTGCCGAAAAAGTGGCTTCACTCCTACCCAACAAACCAAAAGTACAGGTTTTTAAAAATTACGGTACTGCCATGTTGCGTTATAACGATACCGATATTGAATTTGTTGGAGCTCGTAAAGAAAGTTACCAAACCGAAAGCAGAAACCCAGCCGTAGAAAGTGGTACTTTAACAGACGACCAAAACCGCAGAGATTTTACAATAAATGCTATGGCTTTTTCTTTAAACCAAAGTAATTATGGTGAATTGGTTGACCCGTTTAATGGTATTGAAGATTTAGAAAACAAAACCATAAAAACACCACTAAACCCCGATATTACCTACTCTGATGATCCGTTAAGAATGTTACGCGCCATTCGATTTGCTACACAACTTAACTTTACAATAGAAGAAAATTCGTTAGAAGCCATTACAAAAAATGCAGAACGTATTAATATTATTTCTGGGGAGCGTATTGTAGATGAATTACACAAAATATTAGCAACAGATGTACCATCAATTGGTTTTTTGTTATTGCACAAAACAGGACTTTTAAACTATATTTTACCCGAACTTACTGCACTTAACCAGGTAGAAGAAATAGAAGGTCATACACACAAAAACAACTTTTATCACACGCTAGAAGTAGTAGATAACATTTGTCCAAACACAGATGATGTTTGGTTGCGTTGGTCTGCATTATTGCACGATATTGGTAAAGCACCCACAAAAAAATTCAGTAAAAAATTAGGCTGGACGTTTCATGGTCATGAGTTTTTAGGCGGTAAAATGGTAAAAAAAATATTCATTCGTTTGCACATGCCGTTAAACCATAAGATGAAATATGTGCAAAAAATGGTAAGCATGAGTTCGCGTCCTATTGTTTTGGCACAAGATACAGTAACCGACAGTGCTGTGCGACGTTTAATGTTTGATGCTGGTGACGATGTAGAAGATTTAATGACACTTTGCGAGGCCGACATTACAACCAAAAACCCTAAAAAGTTTAAAAAATACCATAACAATTTTAAAATTGTTAGAGACAAATTGGTTGAAGTTGAAGAACGTGACAAAGTACGAAATTTTCAGCCACCTGTAACGGGAGAAGAAATTATGGAATGGTTTAATTTAAAACCTTCTAAAAAAATTGGAATGCTTAAAGAGGCCGTTAAAGAAGCTATTTTAGAAGGTATAATTCCAAATGAATATGAAGCTGCAAGCGAATTTATAGAAAAAAAAGCCCTAAAAATGGGACTAGAACGTGTTTAATTAATTCCCCAAATTATGAAATCGTACTTTTTACCAGTTACAAAAATTGCTTTAGTTTTGGTTTATCTTGTAATTATAGCTGGCGCTATGGTTCGTATGACAGGCTCTGGAATGGGTTGCCCCGACTGGCCTAAGTGTTTTGGTTATTACATTCCGCCAACAGATGAAGCCGAATTACAGTTTTGGCCTAATACCAACTACAACAAAGGCATGGTGATTATTAAAGACGAAACTTTATTTGTTGCCAAAAAAACCTTTGTAACCGGAAATGAATACAAAGCAGAAAATTGGGAACAATACACCAAACACGATTATGCCATATTTAATCCGTTTCATACTTGGGTAGAATACATAAATAGATTATTTGGAGCATTAGCAGGTTTGGCTTGTGTAGCAAGTTTTGTTTTGGCTTTTTGGCATTGGAAAACCAATAAAAAGTTGGTGCTTTATAGTTTTTTAATCTGCTTTTTAATGGGCTTTCAGGCTTGGTTAGGTAAAACCGTTGTAGATTCTGTATTAAGCCCTGTTAAAATTACGACGCACATGTTGGTTGCATTTTTAATAGTAGCCTTGCAACTGTATCTCATTTTTTATTTTACTAAAATTAAAAACACTTTAACTTTAAAAGTAAATACTACGTTTAATAAAGTTATGCTTTTTGCTTTAATTTTAACCATTATTCAAGTAATATTAGGTACAGGAGTAAGAGAGTTTATAGATCATATTTCTGAGACTAATTTACCTAAAGAAAGTTGGTTAAATGAACCCACGATTTTGTTTTACATTCACCGTAGTTTTTCAATTTTAGTAATGCTTACAACTGCTTTTTTGGTGTATAAAAACTACAAATTAAACTTAGAATATGGAAAAGTAAAAGCCATTCTACTTATTATTTTACTCGAAATTTTGAGCGGAATTGCTATGGCTAATTTTGCCTTTCCGTTTGGGACACAAACCATACATATTGTATTGTCTGCGCTTTTATTTGGATTTCAGTTTTATCTATTATTAGAAATTTATTTCAGTAATAAAAGAGAATTGGTTTAAGAAATCCACTTTTTAAAATCGGAAACGCGTTCTCTAGACACAATTATATCGTTGTCTGTAACACCTTTTACCTGCACTTTTAACCTGCTATTGCTATGTACTTGTATTTGGTCTAAAGCAGAAAGAGCTACTATATATTTTCTGTTTATTCTAAAAAATTGTTTGGAGTCTAAATCGGCTTCTACTTGTTCTAAAGAACCATCAATTAAATAACTTCTTCCTTCTAAAGTAGTTAAGTAAGTTGCTTTGTCTTGGCTGTAAAAACAGCTAATATCATTGGTATTTATTATTTTTAATTGTGTACCCACTTGCAATGTGAAACGGGTTTTAAAAGAAGGTGAATTAGAACTTAAAATCGACTTTAATTCTGCAATAGTTGGCATTTTAGTTTCCGCATTTAACAACTTAAATTTGGCAATTGCCTCTTCCAACTCCACTGTATCTATTGGTTTTAGCAAATAATCTATACTATGAAGTTTAAATGCTTTTAGCGTATAGGTATCGTAAGCTGTTGTAAATATAATTGCACTTGAAATGGGTGAATTATTTTGCTCAAAATGACTAAAAATTTCAAAAGATAAACCATCCGAAAGTTGAATATCTACAAAAACCAATGGTGGGGCTTGGTTTTGGGTAAACCACTCAATAGCATCGGTAACGCTATGCAATTGTGCCAAAACAACATAACCTAATTTCTCTAATTTGCGTTGTAGCAAACGAGCCGCAGGTTTTTCGTCTTCTATAATTACGGTTTCTAAAACTATTCCCATTTGCTTGAATTAACATCGTTTTTATCCATGTATTTTTTAATTTGCCTTTGCTCCCATTTACTTCCAAATATAAAATTAGGAATAAAAACGGAACAGGCATGCGCTACAATACCAATTCCCCAAAAGAAAACAGTATAAAAATGTTTCATTTGAAAATAACTTTCGCCCTCTGCCAAGTTTGAATAGTTTATAAAAACCCAAACTAAATTTATTAAAATATAAATTACAAAATGACTGTAGAATCCCGTTTCGCGTTTAATTTGCTTTTTTGCCATTAAATAAAAAAGCTCGTTTTCCTCTGTTTTGATCGTATTTATTTCCATTGGTTTTTGTTTTCTTTATCTAAAATTTGTTTGATTTTTTTCTCTTCCCAGTCTTTACCTAAAAACGGTACCCATTGAAAAACGCCTATGGCATGAGAAACTAAACCTATTCCCCAACCTAAAGCCGGCCATACCACCCACAAATAACCTGGTGAAGTGTAAAGGTTTATAAACAGTAAAAACAGCATTACCAAAACATAGGCAAACAAATGTCCGTAAAATCCTTTTAGT
>CBFIIG010000004.1:0-34625 GCA_965662615.1 Flavobacterium sp. | reverse complement strand
CTGACAAACTAGTGTTACTATTTGCTGATGTATAATTATGTACTAAACTAGCAAGTTGACAATTATCTGTTGCTGTTGGATTAAATTCTAAACCTTGAGTTGTGTATCCACAATCGCCTAAAGTGTTTGATTTTGTAATGTTTTGCCCAGCTGAAAAAGTAAATACTGGCGCTTGAGAATCTAAAACGGTTACTGTTTGTATAGCCGTATTTAAATTACCCGAACTGTCTTCTACCGTCCAAGTAACGGTTGTTGTACCTAAAGGAAATTCAACAGGTGCGTTATTGGTTACAGCAACAATAGTACAATTGTCTGTAGTTGCTGGAGTACCTAAAACAACTCCTGTTGCAGTACATGTTGAAGTTGGGTTAAGAACTATGTTACTTGGAGCCGTAATTGTTGGCACTTCAACATCTTGAACGGTTACCGTAAAAGAACAGCTAGTTGAATTGTTTGTACTATCAGTAATTGTGTAAGTTACAGTGCTTATACCTACTGCAAAACTATAACCGCTTACATCACTTGTTGTTCCTATAACAACTGATGCATCTGGATTTAAAACTTCCCACGTTACTGTTGGGCAATTTCCGATAGCCTGAATTGGCTTTAAACTTAATGCTGGAGAAATCCAAAAACAAGAATTTGGACTTGTGTTTTTCAAAACTACATCATTAGGACAAGTTATTATTGGGTCTGATGATGCAATAACATTTAATTGAAACGAACAAGTGCTTGTATTGTTTGAAGTATCTGTTGCAGTATATACAATTGTATAAGTACCCACTGCTAATGTGTCTGTTGGTAACGGCCCACTTGTTTGTACAACCGAAACAGAATCACAATTATCTGTCACCAATGGTGCAACCCAATTAGGTGTTGAACCGCAAGTGTATTGACCTACAGTTAATGCTTGGTTAGAAGGGCAATTTTGCATTACAGGAGCTTCATTATCTGTAACAATAATATTTAAAGTACAAGTTGAAGTATTACCACCAGCGTCTGTTGCGGTCCAAATTACTGTTGTTGTTCCAATAGGAAAAGTAGCACCTGCTAAACTGTTTGCATTACTCCAAGACGAAAAATCATGTGTTAAAACAACATTTTCACAATTGTCTGTAAAGGTTGGGTCAAATTCTGTACCAACAGTAACATATCCGCATACCCCTGAAGTATTATTTTTTGAAATTGGAGCGTTAGACACACAAGTAATTACTGGGTTCGTAACATCATTAACAATAACGTTTTGAGTTGCAGTATTCACATTTCCTGCAGCATCGGTTACTGTCCATGTAACCTCTGTAGTTCCTATTGGAAATTCAGATGGTGCATTGTTTGTAACACTTGCTACTGTACAATTATCAGCTGTAATTGGCAAACCTAATACTACTCCAGTTGCACTACAGTTTGCATTGGCATTTACATTTACATTAACTGGTGCTGTAATTGTTGGCAAAGTGTCATCTATAACATTTATGGTTTGATTTATAGTGGCTGTATTTCCTGCACCATCGGTTACTGTCCAAATAATTGATGTTAATCCTAATGGAAAAACAGCTGGCCCATCATGGACAGTTGATGCTACGCTACAATTATCATTGGTAACCAAACCAAAGTTAATAGAACTAGATATTGCTCCACAAGATGCATCAGCACTTATTTCAATTACGGGAGGAGCACTTATTGTAGGATCTGTTTTATCTAATACAGTTACAATTTGATTAGCAGTATTACTATTCCCATTAACATCTGTAACTGTCCAAACTACTGTTGTAATTCCTGCAGGGAAATTTGTAGGCGCATCATTTGTTACTGATGCGACATTACAATTGTCATCTGTAACAGGAGTTCCAAGAGCTAAACCAGTTGTAGTACAAGTTGGTCCAGCATTAACAGAAATGTTAGCTGGTGGTGTGATTGTTGGTAAAATATTATCTACAATAGTAACTATACAAGATGCAAATCTAACATTGTCTCCTGTGTCTGTAGCTATAATTAACACTGTATTAGGCCCTACGTCTGAACAAGTAAATGAACTTGGAATTGTAAATAATGTAATATCACAATTGTCAGACGATCCAGCATCTATCATATCAGGTGTTAAACTAACCGATCCGTACTCATCCAATTCTAATGTAATATCGTTAGAAACTATAACCGGCGGAATTAAATCTTGAACGTTTACTGTAGCGGTTTGAGTAGCAACATTTCCGTTAACATCAGTTACCGTTAAAGTTACTGTGTTAATTCCATAATCATCACAATCAAAAGTGGATTTATCTAAAGAGTAAGATAAAATACCACAGGCATCTGTTGAACCGTTATTTATCATTGCAGGCGTTATTGTGGCCTGTCCCGAAGCATCCAGCTGTGTAAAAATATTTTGTGTTAAAACATTCGGAGGAGTAACATCAACAACTGTTACTACAGCCGTTTGAGTAGCAAAATTACCCGCATTATCTGTAACAGTAAGTGTAACTGTATTATCACCTACGTTACTACAATTAAATGTATTTGGAGCAACATTATATGAGCTTATCAAACAATTATCCGTACTCCCGTCATCAACTGCAGTATTACTTAAAGTATAAGCACCTGTTGGATCGAGATTAACTGTTATGTCTTTTGTTACTACAGTTGGGGCAATAACATCTACTGTCCATTTTGCAACAGTATTCCAGGCCGTACTATTACATCCAAAAGTTGAACAATTTACTCTTCTTGCTTGAATAATAATTCTATCAACACCTTTAATTGATGAACTTAAACCCGTTGGTTCTACAATTGAAGCTGCAGACCAAATAGTTCCACCATCTATGGAATACCTATATTCTAAAGTACAGCCTTGATCTATTCCTCCTGTAGCAGCACCTGTAATTCCAACTACATCATTTAAACAAATTTCGTCTAGATTTGGACTTTTAGGCGCACTTGTAGGCACTGTTGGTTGTTCTACAATTTTTACATTCAAATTTCGCCAACCTGTTATACATGGTCCGTTTTGAGCTTTTACCCTTATAAAAGCACTATTTGTAACTACGTCAGGCCAGTTAAAACTTACACTATTTGAACCTGAATTTGTAATACTTACATATGAATTACCATTATCTACTGAATATTCCCAAGTATAATCCTTAACATTTGCAGCAGCAGTAACTGAATAAGTAACATTTAAAGCTCCTGAACATACAGTTGTAGGGCCAGAAATTGCACTTGGTAAAGTAGGTGTTATTGGATAATATGTTAAAGTAGCTGAATTGTAGTTAAACCCATTATTAATTCTATTAGTACCAACGGTGTAACTGCCAGTACTTGGTGCTGTATAAGTAATAGGATAATTACCTGAAACTCCATTAATACACACGCCATTAGAGTAAACTAATGCTGATGAACTTAATGAGAAGTAATACGAAACCCCTTGTGTTAAATTCATTGTACCGTATTCCCCAGCACCTAATCTTTTAGTATAAGTTGAACAATTTACTGGATTACTATAAGTAGCTGTATTACCTATATTACATTGAGAATTTGATTTTAAAGAAGTAAAAAAAACAAGAAGTAAAAAAATACTTTTACTAATAGAATAAAGATATTTAAAAAAAATATCAGTTAAAGCGATTGATTTCATAGATTAAGGGCTATTTAGGGCAAAAATATATTATTTTTTTAAATAAAAAAAAAAAAGAACCAAATAGATATTACAAACCACTAGAAAAGTGCGATTTTCAATTGTTCAATGATAAAAGAAAGGTATAAATTAATTTATCATAAAAAAAGAGAAGAATCGGTAACCATTTTGTTTAAGTTTAAATTATTTGGGAAATAATTTAAACCTCTTTTGGCATAAAAATTAGCTTTAACATAATTTTTATTTATCAGAAAAATATAAGCTACTAGCTCATGAATATTTTCATTGTTTGAATTTATTTCCAAGTATTTATTTCCAAAAAATTCTGTTTGTTTTACATTACCTAAATCAAAGCTTGTTTTGGTTAATTCTTCAAGCACTAATATATTGTCTGGCAAAATAGTATAAGCTTTTAAAAAAGCTGCATATGCATTTGAGTTATCATTAAGCGTAATATACCCCCTGCCTAAATCAAAATTATAATTGAAAAAATAAGGATATATTTCAATAGCTTTCTTTAAATGCGTTATCCCTGTATTTCTGTATTCGATTTTAACATTTTGTGGCAAATAAGCATTTCGCATAGATTCGTCTAACAAACTCATGGCATACATATTGTTGGCTTGTGCAGATTTATCGAGGTGCTTTATATCTTCAGACATTAGGCTGATAGGGTTTTCCCATTGTTTATTTCTATTAATTGTTTTTAATGTGAAAAGAAATAAAATAATAAAAATTGAAAACTCTATTTTTTGAGGTTTAAAGAGGTTTAAAGCAGGCTTAATCCATAAAAATAAAGCTGCAAATAAAATACTAAAACCTGCTGAAGCGGTAAATGCTAGTCGTTCACCTACCATACCTGCGACAAATTCTACCCAATTACTAAACAAAAGTATGCAACCCACATACCATAAAACAGCAATAGAAATGATTGGTCTTTTTTTTAACTGATAAACAGCTAAAACGATTAGTAAAGTATAAAACAAAATGGATATCCCTACAAAAATATTAGTAATTGGAGTAGTTTGTATTTTTGAATAACCGTAATAAAAAGATAATTCATTAGGAAAAATCATCAAACGGGCATATTCCCCTAAAACTTCAAATCCTGTTCCTACTAATTCATTTGTAGTGTGAGGAAAAACTAATGTATTTTCTACATATTCTAAATCTCGACCTTCTTTTAATCGCGATTCGAATGTTTGAAAATCTTTGTTTTGTGTGTTTACAACTTCAACTAGTTTAGTGTTTTTAATATTATTTGTGAATTTTAAAGCAAAAAAGCCATTGTACATTACAAATATTAAAACCGAAATAGCAACTTTATATTTTTTAAAATTTGAAAATAATTTTACCCCTTGCAAAAATGCCTCTAACAAAATAAAAGCAAATAATATAAACAGTGTAGACCAATTAAAAAGTGCTGCAAAAATCAAAAATAAAAATGCAAAAATTAAACCTATTGTTTTTTTATACCTTAATAACAAAAACACAGCTAAAATCATTATTGTTTTTTGAAACAACAAAAGGGGTTTTTCTATAGAAAATCCGATTTGAATTGCTAAATAAATTGTTATACTAAAAACTAAAAACAAAACTAAGTATATGTATTTTTTATGTATTTCATTTTTTTCTAATAAAAGAAAATACATCCCAAAAAACAACACAAAATCCAATACTGAAAAATCTAATGTTTTAATAGTAATAACAAAAAGAAAGAGAGAAATTTGGAGAAAACCAATTAATTTATTCTTTATAAAAATAAACCCTAATAGTAAAGCTGCTAAGACTAATAAGTAAAAATTAAACGTAAAATAATTATAAATAATTACACCCAAAACTACTACCGACAAAATGCCAATTTGGTTTTTAACTAACGTTGTTTTTAATTTTGAAACAAGCTCGTTGCTGTCTAACAATTTAATGCCAAAAATAAGAGTATAAATAGCAAAAAACGGAATTATTAATACCATAAAAATTCGAGGTAAATTATTTTCACCTATTATTAATGCAGAAGGAACTAGTAAGAGCAAACAAATTAAAAACAGCTCTTTTAAAGATGTGTTTTTAGTTAAAAGAAATTGAGCAATTGGAAAAACAATTACTAAAGGAAATATACTTTTTTTAGCCAACAACCCTACGGTAAAAAACAAACCAACTAATAAAAGGTTTCCTAATTTTTTTTTGATTAAGTACTTGTTAATTTGAAGTGCCGATAGCATTGCAAATAAAAACGCCAAAATTTCGTCTCTATTTTTAATACTGGCAACCACTTCGGAATGTACCGGATGAAGAGCAAAAAAAAGAGCCGCCATTAATGCAACAGTTTTGTTTTTTTCGCCTAACCAAAGCAACAGTAATTTATAAAAAAGAAAAACTGCCAAAACATACAAAACAACATTAAAAAAATGACTGACTGCTGGACTTTCGCCAAACAAAGCATTTTCAAATGCAAAAGACAAATGAACTATAGGTCTGTAACCAAATGCGTTTCCTGACTCATCTTGATAATACGTTCTGGTAAAAATTTCTTTTACTGTACTTAATCCTTTAGAAGTCAAGGGATGGTTTTGAGTAACTAAATTATCGTCTAAATTATATCCGTTTTTAAAAGTATTTGCAAAAACAAAGAACGTAATTATTGCAATTAAAAAGCCATATCCTGGCTTTTTAAAGAAATTACTCTTACTTTTTTTATGGTCTTTATCTCTTTTTTTCAAAACGAAATTATTAATCTATTTTTATATAAATTCAAAGTAATTAGGAAATGCTTCTTCTAATTTTAGCCTTACTAATTCACTGTTTTTCAATTTAACTTTTTTGCCTGCTTTAACCAATTCCAAAGCTAATTCTAATTGTTGAGATTTTTCTAAAATGTCTGTATCTTTTTTATACGTTACCGAATCAAAAATATATTCTTCTTTATTTTCTGCTAAATAATTTTCCAATTGAAAATGTAAATGTTGTTTGTTAACATTTATTGTGGCCTGAGAAAGCAATAAAGCAAAATCATTTTGTTGAGAAAAAGCAACTAAAGCTTCGTTATCTCGAGGAAAACAAGGGCCGCCGTAACCAAATCCGTAATTTAAATATTTACTACCTATTCTTGAATCAGAACCTATTGCTTTTAAAATATTATTTGGGTTGCCACCGACTTTTAATGCCAAATCTCCAATGGCGTTTGCAAAAGAAATTTTCATGGTTAAAAAACAGTTCGTTGCCAATTTAGACATCTCGGCACTTACCAAATCCATAACATGTATTTCTGGGTTAGACTTACACATTTTATTATAAATCAACTTCAACATAGTCGTTGCCTTTTCATGCCCCTCACCTATTAAAATTTGATCGGGATATTGTTGGTCTTTAATAATACTGCCTTGAGCTATAAATTCGGGATTATAAGAAACCGTATAACCGTTTTTTGAAATTGTATTGTTTAACAAATCACAATACCCTGGCATAACCGTACTGCCTATAATTATATGTCGTTGCTTGTTGCCATTTGGTGTTTTAGAAACTAAATCTTCTACTACCGCGTCAATATAATCATGAGAAAAAGTGCCGTCATTTTTAGATGGTGTTGGAACTAACAAAAATATATATTCTATATCTTCTTTAAAAATAACTTCATAATTTGAAGTTGCTGTAAATGAAGTTGCACTTTGCAAATAACTTTCGAGTTGAGGCTCATTAGAAGTAAACTCTTTAGATTTTAATTGCTCAACATACTCTACATTGGTATCAATACCCCAAACTTTAAATCCAATTTTGTCTAGATTTAATGCAAAACACAAACCCAATCTTCCTATACCAATTACTGCTATTTTGTTCATTATATATCTATTCTATTTTTTAAAAGTATATTCTGGCAAATCAACATCTACTAAACCCCAATTTTGTTTGTTAAACCCCCAGTTTTGTTTGTTTTTTACTATTTGCATTCCGCCTTTAAATACAATACTATAATCTAAAGAAGGCTTGCTTTCTAAAAACTTTATAGTTCTAAGGGCATCATCAGACTCCCAACCGTCTTCGTGATAAATATGATAAACAGGTGCATTATAGGGTAAAATATATTGTTTCATTCCTACTGCTTTAGCGGCCCACAAACCCATACTGTCTATATGTATGGAGTACATGTCTAATTCTGGATATCCGTCTATTTTTTCCCAATCTTCTCTTGCCATTAAAGTAAAATCTCCACAAGCATCAAAATCTACAGTAAAATGAGCAAATTTATCTTTGTAAAAGTAATTCCAAACTTTTAAAACAAACTTATTTAAAAACTTAGTTACTCTTGGAAAATTATAAACTATTGTTGGTAATATTAAAGTTTCATGGTTTTGAGACTTTCCTAATCTTTTTATAATATTATTTGAAGCAAAAGCCAATTTATCTGCTAGTGTTTCAAAATCCATTACTTCTTTAGGAACATCGCAACGGTTTGCTCGGTAGTAAACTCCTTTTCTAAATTTCTTTTCCGAAAAAAATTTAAAACACTCATCTGAGAACAAAATATCAATATTTGTACAAAGAATAAACGCCCCGGTAGCTCGTTTTATCCCTACATTTTTTGCAATCATTTGATACAACGGAATATTTTCTGCGTTTTTGTATGTTTGATGTACTTCTTTGGTAACTACAACATACTTTAAAACCACAGTAGAAGCTTCTGGCGGATTTGGCAATACTTCTTTTAGTAATGGTTTATCTTGAGGCGGATTCCATTCTACAATAATCAACTCAACAGGACAATTCCATTTTTTAGATTGATCGTAAATACCTTCAACAAAAGCTGTGGTGCGTTTTAACAAGTCGCCTCCGTGGTTGTCATTTCTGGTAGTAGCAATAATGGATAAATATTGAGACATAAAAATATATTATAATAGGGTTTCTTCTAAATTTAAATGGGCAAAACCCCAATGTTCAGAATTAAAAATAGTGGGTTTTTTTTCTTTAATCATAATTTGCGAATCTTCTTGAAATGCTAAATATGCCTTTCTAAAATCCAAATTTTCTGTTTCGGCATTATAACGCCTGTCATGCTCTTGATGGTAAATTGGATAAGGATATACAAATTCCTTCAAACTTAATGTTGCTGCTTGTACCACTAAAAGGGCATCTATATGTAATGCTAAAAAAGCATCTTCTTTATAGGCTCTTATTTTTTGCCAGGCCGATTTATGCATTAACATAAAATCGCCACTTACATTACAATGATACCTGTTTTCGGCCTTAGAATGAAGTTTTTTACGCCATAAAAAGTTAAACGATTGTAGTAGATTATATTTAATTATTTCTGCTTTTTGTTGCACCAAAATTAAGCATAACTTAGATTTAGTTACTCGTCCAACCTTAACCGATTTAGAGATTGCCTTAACCCAAACCTTACAGACGTTATTTTTGGCATATTCTAAAATGTTTTTTGGTTCCTCAGCAGCATTTTCTAATCTAAAATCAAACCTATTTGAGCGGTAATAATGGGTTTTCTTTAAGTTTTTAATATCTTTAAAAAAAGAGTTATCAAAAATAATATCTGGATTCATTGCTACTATAAAATCGCCATTTGCTCTTCTAATTCCGGCATTTTTTGCAGGATACTCCAAAACAGGAACATCTTTTACTTTATGGTTGTTTATAAAATTCTGATGTATATGGTTTGCAACCGTAATTATTTTAATGTTAATAAATTCATTTGATTTAGGCCACAAAATAAAATTAGAAATTGCATTATCTGGAAGCGGGTTATAATTGACAAAAATAATTTCTGAAGCTATTTTATTTGAATTTAATTGATCAAATAACGACAAAATACACCTTTGCAAACGCGACTTAAAATCACCACCATAATTGTCGTTTCTACCTACTAATACAAAAGATAGTAAAGGCGATTTTTTACTTATTTCATCTTTATTATTTACCATAATTTCTCAAAAAAATTAGCATTAAAATTATGGGTGCAATTTGTGAATGTTGTAGTTGAATTGTTTTTAAAAAACAAAGCATCTTTAGCGTTAAACAATCTAGAAAGTAAGGCTAAAGGAGTTAAAATACAAAAATACAAAAGCGACAATATTAATGGCGTAACAAGCTTATTTAAATAAACTGCAAAACCCATCCAAATTAAGTGAACATATTTAGAAAAAACTGGAAATAAAACCCCTAATACCCCAATAATTAAAGAAGCGTTTATAAAATAATGTATTGAAGTTATTTTATATATTAGAAGTAAAAATACCACTAAAGTAAGAACCGTTAGGTTTTTAGAATTGAGTTGGGTTTTCATAATTTTAAAACAAAGTATAAACAAATGGAGCTATGGCACTGCCGCTGGTAAACACAATCAAAAAGCTTATTAATAAAAGAATTAAAATCATGGGTACAAGCCAATACTTTTTTCGCTCTTTTAAAAAGCCCCATAAATCTATTAAAAACTCCATATATTATCTTAATTTACAAAAGTATAAAAAATTAGTCATTGGCTTTTATAATGCCCCATTTTTCTTTATCGTCTATGAAATATTGATCTTCTTTTTTAAATAAAAAATTTTCTATTACAAGGTAATTCATGTCCGTTCGCATAAAGCATTTAAAAGCATCATTTGGGGTACAAACAATTGGTTCGCCTCTTACATTAAAACTTGTATTTACCAAAACTCCAAAAGTTGTTTTTTCTTTAACTTTTTGTAATAAATTATAAAATAAAGGATTTGTTTCTTGTTGAACGGTATGTAAACGTGCTGAAAAATCTAAATGTGTAACGGCAGGAAATAGACTTCTTTTTGACGCCAATTTTTGTTGCATACTTAAGCCAGCAATAGCTTCATTAACTTTGTACTTTTCTTTTATTTTTGATGTAAACAACATAAAAGGCGAAGGGACTTTTATTTCAAAATATTCACTCGAATCTTCAATTAATAAACTGGGTGCAAAGGGTCTAAAACTTTCTCTGTTTTTAATTTTTAAATTCAACTTTTTTTGCATTATTGGGCTACAGGGATTGGCTAAAATGCTTCTATTTCCTAACGCTCTTGGACCAAATTCCATTTTCCCTTGAAACCAACCTACAATTTTATCATCTGCTAAATGTGCTGCTACTATACTTAACAGCTCTGTTTGATTCGTAATTTGATTAAAAATTGCTTTGTTCTTTTTTGCCATTGCATGTATTTCTTTATGAGAAAAATCGGGCCCTAAAAAACACCCTTTCATAAGATCATGAGACGTATTTTTTCTGGCTTCATTAAAATACATATACTGAACCGCTAGAGCTGCTCCTAAAGCTCCTCCAGCATCATTGGCCGCAGGCTGCACATAAATTTCTTTAAAAATATTAAGTTCTAACAATTTGCCGTTTGCTACACAATTTAAGGCAACACCTCCAGCAAGTGTTAAAGCATCTAAACCTGTAACTTTTTTGGCTTCTTTAGCTAAACCAATTATAATTTCTTCAGTAATTTGTTGAATGGCACATGCTAAATTACAGTGCGATTGCAAAATTTCGTCCAAAGGCTCTCTCTTTTTAATATCAAAAAGACTTTCCCATTTTTTTTCGTGTATCATTTTTAAACCCGAAGTATAATTAAAATACGTCTGATTTAGCCAAATAGAACCATCTGTTTTTATGTCAATTAGCTTAGATTTAATTAGCTCTACATACTGTTTGGTTTCAGTAGCATCTTTTTCACCAAAAGGCGCTAAGCCCATTAATTTATACTCCCCTGAGTTAACTTTAAAGCCTAAAAAATAAGTAAAAGCACTATACAATAAACCAACAGAGTGAGGGAAATTAATTTCTTTTAAAATGGTAATTTTATTTTCATTTCCAACACCAATTGAAACCGTACTCCACTCGCCAACACCATCAATTGTTAATATAGCAGCATTAGCATAAGGTGATGCAAAAAATGCACTTGCCGCATGAGACAAATGATGAGAAGAAAAAAGGAGTTTTATTCTTTTTTTATTACAAGGCTCTATTTTATAAAGTGCGTCTTTGATGCGTTTTTTTAAAAACAACTTTTCATTTAACCAAATTGGCATTGCTTTTAAAAATGAAAAAATACCTCTAGGAGCAAATGAATAATAAGTTTGCAATAATCTTTCGAATTTTAAAAACGGCTTTTCGTAAAACACAACAGCGTCTAACTCATCTACAGTAATTCCGCCTTCTTCAAGACAAAATTTTATTGCGTTTTCAGGAAATTCTTCGGTGTGTTTTACCCTTGTAAACCTTTCTTCTTGAGCTGCTGCTATTATTTCTCCGTCTATTAACAAAACAGCGGCAGAATCGTGATAATAGGCAGATATTCCCAATATAACTTTAGGTTTACTCATTGTTTTAAAATTTAGGCGTTCTGGTTGCTTATCCAATGGTATAAATGTGTAATTCCTTCTGTTAAATTTACAGCGGGTTGCCATTTTAAATCATTAAATATCAATCTATTATCAGAACATCTTCCTCTTACACCAATGGGACCTTCAATGTTTTTTATGGTTACTTTTTTACCTGCTATGGAAGCAATTAATAAAGCAAAATTATTAATACTAATCATTTCTTCAGAACCAATATTGTATGGGCCTGAAAATTCAGATCTAGTTAATTTAAGCACCGCATCTAAGCAATCTTCTATATATAAAAAAGATCTTGTTTGCATACCATCTCCCCAAATTTCTATTTCACCTCCTTCATTTGCATCAGAAACCTTTCTGCAAAGTGCGGCTGGTGCTTTTTCTTTTCCGTTATTCCAAGTCCCTTCTTCGCCATAAATATTATGAAATCTAGCAACTTTAACATTTAAACCATAATTACGTTTAAATGAAAAGTAAAGTCTTTCACTGAAAAGTTTTTCCCACCCGTATTCACTATCTGGTGCGGCTGGGTAGGCTGTGTTCTCGCCACACTTTGGGTTGTTGGGGTCGAGCTGATTAAATTCTGGATACATGCAAGCAGAAGAAGAATAAAATAATGCTTTTACACTTTTTTCTACTGCTACTTTAGCTACATTTAAATTAATTTGTGCCGAATTATGCATTACATTAGCGTCATTTAGACCCGAAAAAATATAACCCGCACCACCCATATCTGCAGCAAGTTGATAAAGCTCATCTACATTATCAGTAATCACTTTATTTACAAAGTCTATTTCCCTTAGATCGCCTAATAAAAATTCATCGGCTTGAGTTGACGAAAAATCTGGGTGTTTAATATCAGCAGCAATTACATAATTACCTTCTTTTTTTAATCGTTTAACTAAGTGTGAGCCAATAAATCCACCAGCCCCAAGAACAACTACTTTTTTCATAATATATTCTATTTTATTATTATTCCCATTTTGTTTAATGTAACACTTTTTGTTTTTCCCTCTGGAGCAACGGGTCGTTCAATTAAAAAAACATCAATGGTATCACATGCTTTTAATTGAGGATTTTGACTTTCCCATATTGCCCAATAATCTTCTAGTCTTTGTTGCACCTTTTCGCCTTGTTCAAAATCATTAATCAATTTATTTTCAAGCCAACCATAATCTTCCCATCTAAAATTATTTTCTTTTCCGATATCATGCACCGATTTACTTAATTTTAATGCTCTAAAATCAATAATTTTAATACTATCTGGAATTATTGCAGAATATGTTGGATATGACGAAAATGGATATGAATCAACATGAAACATTCCGAAAACAAAATTAAAAGATAAAATTAATATTCCGGAATAAAAAGACAATTTAGAAAAATGAATTTCATTTTTAACAGCTTGTATTTTGTTTTTAAAAAAGTAATTAAAATCGATGTAAAAAACATAAAAAACTTGAAGCATTACTAGAAAAGAAATATACATAAAATAACCCACTACGTTATGCATTATTAATCCGCCTAAAGCTGCAATCCATCTTGTTTTTGGTTTTAAAATTAAAAATAGATATACCAGTTCAAAAAGTATAGTTAAAAAACCACCAACGTATAAAAGTGATGGAAAATAATCAATTCTAATTGACGGAACTTTATCATAAGCTTGCAACCATTCTAGCTGAACCTGATTAACCATTGACTGTCCTAAAGCCCAATCGAAACCACAATCCCAAAGTTTATAAAAACCGGCCCAAAAATAAATAATTCCAAACTGAAGCCAAATAAAGCGGATTGGAAATGTATAATTTGAACTCTTTTTAATTTCGGCGTTTTTATTAAACTTAGCATCTATTGAAAAAACATCGTAACACCTAGAAAAAGTAAAAAACCAAGCAATCCATATAACCAATTGCATGTGCCATAATTTGCCGAAAAAATTAGGTGTTGCCATTATATAAAATACACAAACTGCATTTAATACTAAGAAAAACCTTGTTTTAAAACCAACAATTATAAACAAACAACAAGCAATACCAACGTACAAAAAATATAAATAAATACTTGAGCTAACCGGAATTATATCAATGAACCAACCAATAAAAGGTAAACTAACTTTTGAGCCTAAAGAAAGTATTGATAACCTGCTAAATTGGATTAGATATATAAAAATTAAATAGGCAAAAAAAAGTATTCGAAAAATCGAAATTGAGTAAGGTAATTGAGGTTTAAATAAAAATACCTTTAAATATTTTAAAAAAACCAATCTATTATCAAAAAGGGTTTTGAGTATTACCAATAGTATTTGAAGCAAAAATCCTCTTGCTATTAAAACTTGTAAATTGAAAAAATCATTTTTAAAATAAATTTTAAAAATAAAATATAAAAATAAGTAATACAAAATTATAGTAATTAAAATTTTACTTTGTCGAACTAAAAATTTTTTAAAGCAAAATGTAGTATCAATTTTTTTAGATTTTAAAAAATTAGCCGTGTTTTTTAGAACTTTGTTTATAAGAAACAAAGTAGAAAGTACGCTCAATATTTTAACTGAAAATAAAAAATAATAAAGTAAAATACCAAAATTAGGATACCACGATTTAAAATCTAATAAAGTTCCTTCAAAATGAAACAAAAGTAATGAGTTCCACAATTGATTAAAAGAGGTAATATTACTCGCAAACAATAAAAATGTGAATAAAAAACCAAATAAAAAATAAATAAAAATATCTTGTTTTAATTTATCGATATGTTTTTTAAAATTAATCATCTTTTAAAATAAACCTATTAACATAATTAATAAAATGCTTTTCGTTTTCTTTTATCAACTCATTTTGAAACATACTTTCTGACGCATTTCTACCTAAATTAAGCACCAAGCTTTCGCTCTGACAAACTAAAATCATGGCATTTGCCATTGCCAAATAATCGTATTCGGGTACTAAAAAACCATTCTCTCCCGACACAATTAACTCTTCAATACCTGCGTGTTGAGTTGCAACCACAGGCAATCCATTGGCCATTGCTTCCATAATTGCAACAGGCGTTCCTTCTTTGTCGTTATTTATTGGAGTAGTTAGTGAATGTTGAACAAAAACACGAGCCTTATTCATTTCTGCTAAAACTTCGTCTGATGTACAAATGCCCTTAAACACAACCTGACTTTCAATTTTTAAAGCTCGTACCAAAATATGACAAGCCTCAAACAACTCACCTCCTCCATCTTTACCAATCATTACTAATGTTGCCTTTGGAATACTTTTTAAGACTTCGTTAAAAGCTAAAATGGTAAGATGTGGACTTTTAGTTTCGGAAAAGCGACCAACGGTTAAAAACACAGGATTGTTTTTGGAATGATCTTTATAAATGAATTTATTTAAATCTATTGCGCAGGGTAAATAAAATAATTTTTCTTTTGAAGCTCCTAATTTTTCTAATTTGCTAACTATGTCTTTAGAAACACCAATAATGCCACTAGCATTTAAAAATAAATTGGTGTACTTGCTTTTATAATCCTCTAAAACTTTTTTGTGGTGTGCATCATAACCATAAAAAACAACAAGCAAAGGAATCCCTAAATCTTTACAAATAGCTGAAATTTCGGCTCCTGGCTGACCAAATTCGGCAATGACCAAATTTATATTATTATTGGTTAAATAATCTTTAAAAGCACGCTTATTTTGTGAGTCTAGTTCTTTATCAAAAAAGGAATTAAAAAAAGAAAAAAAACGTAAAAAAGTTGCATTATTAGAAACTAAATGCCCGCTTTTATTTTCCATTGTTGGGAAATATCCTCCATAAAAACGATGCACATAATAATTGGCCTTAATAATAAATTTTTCATGTTGAGAGATAAATGTTTCTGTGTATTTATTTAAATTAGAACTTACAACAGCAACATTGGGTAATGTGTTTTTTCTGTTTAAATTGTTTTTGTTAGCAATATAAGCTGCATAATGTTCTCTCCTAGCTATTTCTGGCGTTTCTCGTTTAATCCAAATTCTAAAATAATAAATAGCAAAATTTAAAATTTTTGATGGAATTGAGATGAATACATATTTTAAAAACAATGCATAAAAAACCTCTCTACACCACCATATTATAGTATTTGTATTAAATAAAAAATAATGAATTAGTAATAAAAACACAAATTTTACATCTGCAAAAATCAGAAGTAATAAATGCCAATAAGGAAAAAATAAATGATAATGAATGTTTAGCTTTTGAATATCTGACGCCAATAAGGATTTTGCAAATGATTTAAACGATTTTTTATAAAAAACAAAACCATATTTTAAAATTAACATCAATAATGGGAAAGAAAAATACCAATAAAATGTTTTTGAAGTTATCAAAAAAAGCAAACTAATAAAAAAAGCAACTGAGATAGGTAATGCGAAAAAAAACAAGAAGTTTTTTGCTCTTTTTTTACCTATAGCAACAACCCAGGTTTTGGTTTTTGTTATAAGATCGTTTTCATAATCGTCTATTTGATGAATTAAAATATTAACTAAACCCACAAAAAATTGCCAACAAAAAATCAATAAGTATAAAAAACTATCAAACTCTTGTTTTGCCAACAAACTAAACGTGTAAAAAGCCAGTAAAAAAGGAACTGCATAGGCATATAAAGCATCTGTTATTAAAGCAATAAAACCTCTTTCTTTTAATCTAAATGGAGAAAATGCATAAGCCAATAAAAGCAAAAACTCAATTCCTAAAAGCAACAAAGTAATGGTGTTAAAAGGCAAAATAAACCAAGGCATTACTGCCATAAGCAATGCTCCAAAAAGCAGCATTTTTTGTTTACTACTGTTTAGATTACTTAACATATTGCTTTTCCCTGCCTTCCTGTCGGAACTTAAATCTGTAATATCGTTACAAAAATAACCAAATAGTCCTATTCCCAAAATGGTAATTACTGCAGGTAAAAAAAGACTTAGGGCAATTAAAAAATCAATATCAAATAATAAAAAGGCTAAATAAACTGATGAAAGCAGGTTGCTCGCTTTAGGTTGCCACCATTGTTTTGTCCTTTTAATTATAGAATTAGACATATATTTTATAATTTTGACAAAAATAAGTAAAAATGGGTACAATAGCTAATAATGAATGGAAGCCTGCACCGCATGTTATTATTAGAAATCAAGAGCTAAAAGCACAAATAGAAGGTCAAGGATTTTCTATTCAAAATTTAATTCCTGAAAAAACTATTGACGCCTTAATGGCAATTTTTAATAAATACCATGACATTAAAAACGAAAAAGGGGGCGTTTTTTTTAGTATATTTTCTCAAAATTTAGAATACCGAAAAGCTATTCATGAAGAGATTTCTGCGCTTTTAAAACCAATTATTGAGCCTGTTTTTCAGAACTTTAAAATTGTATTAAACTCTTTTGTCATTAAAATTTCTGGTGAAGAAAGTGAGTTTTACATACACCAAGATACAACTTCTTTAGACGAATGGAAATACTCGCCACTTAGCTTATGGATTCCGTTGCAAGACGTAAACGAATCTAATGGCTGTTTAGGAATTGTACCCCACAGCAAGCATTTCTTTTTTCCATATAGAGGATTATCGTTTCCGTCACCAATAGACGAGATACAAAGTACTATAAAGCATTATTTACAGCCCTTAAAAATGAAAAAAGGAGAAGCCTTAATGTTTGACAACAGAACGCTTCATCACTCCTATAAAAACACATCTGGAAAGCCACGAATTTCTGTTATTTGCGGCATATTTCCCGCAGAAGCTACTGTACAAACATGTAACAAACCCGTTAGTGAGTTTGGCGGTAAAGTTGAAGTTTTAGAACACGATGATTCATACTTATTAACGGGTAAAACATTTTTATCCAATAATGATAAAAGACCCGAAGAAGGAAAAAGCATAGGCTGGTTTAACGATCCTTCTTTTAAAATTAGCACTGAACAATTTGAACACTTATGTGCTAAATATAAAGTTGTCAAAAACAATGTTTTATCATCAAGCGAGCCCACTAAATGTAACATGATTACAGAGCCTGTGTAAGGTTTTTTTTATTTGAATTCATTAATAAACAAATTTAATATGAATACCCCATCCCAAATTAATTGGAAACCTGTAAAGCATTCTATTATTAAAGACGAAGAATTAGCTAATACAATTCATAAAATTGGATACAGTATAAATAAACTAATAACCTCAACAGAAATAGATGCTTTAACGGCTTTATTTAACGAAAATCATTCCTTTGAGGATAAAAACGGAGGTATGTTTTATAGTATTTACTCACAAGACACCGAGTACCGTAAAAAAATTCATTTTGCAATTGATGCAATACTAAAACCAATATTAGACAAAGTTTGTAAAAACTATAAAGTACTATTAAATTCTTTTGTTGTAAAAATATCTGGCCCAAATAGCGAGTTTTATTTACATCAAGACACAACAGGCCTAGACGAATGGTCATACTCACCTCTAAGCCTTTGGATTCCATTAGACAACGTATCTCAATCTAATGGTTGTTTGGGAATAATTCCTAAGAGTCATCACTTTTTTTCTCCATATAGAAGTATTTCTTTTCCTGCCCCATTTGATGCTATACAAAGTACAGTTAAGCAATATTTACAACCTTTAGAAATGAAAAAAGGAGATGTTTTGTTATTTGATAACAGGATGTTGCATCACTCCTACTCAAATACATCTGGAAAAACCAGAATAGCGGTTATTTGTGGCCTTTTCCCAAAAGAAGCAACTTTACAAACATGCTATAAACCCAATTATGTTTGTGGTGGAGAAATAGAAACTATTGAGCATGATGATGACTATTTACTAAGTGGTAAAAACTTTTTAATAGATTGCCAAAAAAGACCAACTACTGGAGTTAGTTTGGGATACAAAATGGATCCGTACGAATCCATTTCGAAATTAGAGTTCGAAAAAATATGTGAAGAATACGGTGTAAAAAAAACAAATCATGGAGTTACCGATACACCCACAAACTGTAATATGATAGGTGAACCTATTCATGTTTTATAAACACCAAATTATGAATATATTTTTCCAAAAAGAACTCAATAGTAGCTTGCAAAAAAATGGTTTTGTTGTTGTATCACTTTTAAATAATGACGAAATAAGCGAGTTAGAACATTTTTTTTATTCCAGTGAAAGTGAATTTCAAAACAAGTTTACCACTTATGCTTGCAACAACATACAATATAAAAAAGATGTTGATAATTTATTAAAAAAGGTAATTGGAAAAAAACTTGAGCGCATAATTACACCGGAAATGATTCCGTTTTGGGGGAATTTTATGTTAAAAAAACCTGATGAAAATTCAGACATGCCTCTCCATGCCGACTGGCAATATGTAGATGAAAAGAAATATATTTCCTTAAACGTTTGGACCCCTTTTATTGATACTAGTTTAGAAAATGGGTCTTTACATGTAGTTCCGAAATCGCACCAACATTGTAACTATCCTCGAGGAATTAATTTACCTCGCTATTATGAAATAAAGGATAAAGAAATAAAAACTAAATTTGGTAAAGAATTAAAACTAAAAAAGGGCGAAGCTGTTATCTACGACCATCGATTATTACATTACTCTTATCCTAACAAAAGCACTAAAAACCGTTTAGCAGCTACGCTGGTTTACGTTCCAAAAGATACTCCTATTTCTATTTTTTATAAAAACAACGACGCATCTGAAACTAATTTACTAGAAATTGAAGGTGTTTCATCATTAATAAACTCTAGCTTTTATGAAGAACCAAAAAACGTAAAGAACAAACTACAAGTTGAAATTCCAAAAATGGAAGAGGTAAAAGTATTTGAAAGCCTTTGTAAAACAAAAAGAAATTCTGTTTTATTAAAAATAGACAAGCTGTTTTCTAGATTTTAAATGGAAATTATTGTTGCTCCATTTTTTCAACTTCCCAACCTAAGTAAGGTTGTAAAGGCGTTGTAAATCTATTAAAAAAAACGTTTTCTTCCCAAGAATTATGAATTACCTCAAGTTCTAAAGTAAAAAATGGATCGCTCCAATCGCCAACAGCATAGTCGTTAGAGTTTGAATTAAAAAAAACAACAAAATGTCCTTTGTTAAACAAGTTCTTTGGAATTGTACAACTCACGTTAAATGTACCATTTGAATTTATTTTCTTTTCAGATAAAACAGGTCTGTATCTGTGAGAGTCAGTTGCTAATCTAAAACCAGCATTTGTTAAAATATTACAAGTAATAACCAATTCATCTTTATGAAAATTTTCTAAACAAAACTCGAATTTTAATTCATCTTCTTTTTTAATTACTAAAATCGCCGGATCATTTTCAAAAAGAACATTATTTATTTTAATACTTAAAAAATTGACTTCTTCTTTTATAAACTCCTTAACCGAGTCTCTTCGCTCGAAAACATATTTAGCTATTGCTTTATTTTTATCTCCAATAAAATCTATTTTCCCATCTTTTAAAAAACAAACTTTTTGCACAGATTCTACTATTTCAGCCATATCATGACTAACAGAAATAACTGTTTTTTTACCTAAAAACAAATCTCTTTTTTCTTTAATTTTATTTCTAAAATTATGATCACCAACACTTAAAACCTCATCAAACAAGTACACATCAAAGTCTAAAAAAAACAAAGTAGAAAATGCCAAACGAAGAAACATACCGCTAGAATATGTTTTTATAGGTTCGTTTATAAAATTATGTAATTCGCTAAAATCTATAATAGTATTGATTACATTTTTAATCTCTTTTTTTGACTTGCCTACTAATTCTCCTTTTAAATAGATGTTTTCTAGTCCCGATAATTCGGGATGAAAACCTGTACCAATATCTAAAACACTAGCGGCAGTTCCATAAAAGGTAACCTTACCCGTAGTGGGTTTTACAATTCCACTTAAAATTTTCAACAACGTACTTTTTCCGCTTCCGTTTGGACCAATTATTCCTAATGAATCACCTTTGCGTAATTCAAAATTTATATCCTTTAAAGCCCAAAATTCGGAACCGTCTTTTTTTGTGAATTTTTTAGAAAGGTTTTCAACTTTTAAAATAATATCATTCATTACAGTTCTTCTTGTTTTTTTCCATGAACCTGCATGTACATTAAATTTTGAAGAAAATATTTATCTAAACCATATTCTAAATCAAATTGAGGTTTATACATAAATAACTCAAAAAAGTCAATTGGAAAAACATAATCATCCCAATTTTCAATTTTTGCTATTCCCGTTAGTTCTTGAAACTCATTTGAAATCATTAAGTTTTCAAACTCATCCATTTTAAGATCTATCGTTTTAACTGCAGCAATAATAAAGCCTTTTTTGCGAGCATGATCTAATATTGTATTTAAATCTGCTACGTTATATCTGTATGCTTTATTTATTTTATCTATTTCTAAATCAATTTTAGGCTCGTGTTCTGGCAATAAAGGTAGTCTTTTAAATAAATCTTTAATATAAAGCAAACCGCCGGGTTTTAAAGCATTCCATGCACTGTCTAAAGCTTTTTCATGATAGGGTGAATGTCCAAAAGATTCTAAAAAATAAACCACATCATACAATTTATTTGGAAAAACAGCAGTAATGTTGTGATAATCTCCTTTTTTTACAGTCACTTTATCTTGAATATTTTTAAGCTCTATTTTTTCGGTCGCTTTTTGCACCTGCTCTTCGCTTATGGTAATTGCATCTACTACTACACCTGTTTTTTGAGCAAAATAAGTTGCAGGCCCACATACCCCACAACCTGCATCTAAAACCTGCATTCCTTCTTTAAAACGCATAGCTTCTATTTGATAGTCTAATAACATTTCAACATCTTGGGTTCTAAACGCTTGAATAATATCTCCATAAACTTGAAGAAACTTATCGTTATATTCATTATAAAAAGCACCAACGTCTGAAACTTGATGCATTGTTTTAGTCTCTTTTTTCTTGAAAAAATTAATCATTGTTATTGGGTTATTTTTATATAATTGTATAGCTTGTTTGCAAACACATTATGTGCTGCGGCATTGGGATGAAAATCGCAAGGTGCCAATGAATAATTGCCCTTGGAAGCATCTGGCGAAATATTTATATACTCTAAATTGTTTTTAAAACAGATTTCTTCTATTTCTTTTGACTTTTCATTGTAAGAAACATCTGCAATTATTAACTTAAAATTATATTTTTTAGCTAAAGTATTAATGTCTTTAAATAGTAACTCCGACACTAAAAAGCCCCTTGTTTTTTTATGTGATATGTTGTTCCACGTTTGGTCTGCAAAAGTAGCTATAGCAGAATAGTTTACAAAAGGAATTTTATAAAAATTCTTAACCACATCTACATATTCTACATGAACTTTATGGTCAACTATACTGCATTGCGGATACTGAAACGTTGATAACTTAAAGCCTTCTTGAAATGTTATACCTGCTGCCAATTTAGCTTCAAAATCTCTTGTAAGCAAGTTGCGTTCTTCATGAAAAGTTGCATAAGAAAGCACAACTATTTTAGGCCTTTTGCCTTCTTCTAGCTTTTTTTTAAGGTAAAGATAGGATTGTATTGTTCCAGATCCAGGAACCGAATAGTTATTTACCTTATAATTTGGCAACAAACTTTGTAGTAAATACGGATACGTTTGTTGGTCATTTACACCCGTACCATAGGCAAAAGAGCAACCAAAAATAAAAATTTCGTCAGTTGCAGTTATTTCTTTTTTTGAGGTGATTCTGGTTTTATCTTTTGTGTGGGTAATGTTGAAAGTAACGCAATCATTTATGTTCATAGAATAAGTACCTGCTTTTAAAGAAACACCCAACGAATCTGTTGTATAACACAGTTCTGGACTAGTCGTTATTTTTTGATTTAACGTAACAGGACTATAACCCAAAAGCCTTAAGATTATCTCTAAAATTAAAAATAAAACAAGTGTAGTTACAGTAATGTATAGTACTTTTTTCATGATTTAAATTAGTGTTGTACTATTGTTTTAAAACAGTCTTTTTATTCTAATTGCAATTTCGCTTAGTATATTTTTTAACGTGTAGGTTTTAAAAAAAGATATTGGTTTATTTTGTTCTTTTTCTTTAGGTAAATCTTCTTTTAATGGTGTTATAATAGGCTTTTTAATATGTGCTAATTTATAAAACACCTCTTCATCTACAGCAGGAAAATCAGATGTAACATCTCTAAGCTTTTTTAATCCGTGGGGTCCAGAAAAAACATCTTCATTTAAAAAAAAATCTTTAGAGCAATCATATTCTTCAACAGTATTATTATTATTCCAATAAAACTTCATTTTTGCTTCTTTTGGAATAATACCACAAGCACATGCAATACGGTTTTTAGAGCTTACATTTGGCATAGAAGCATGCAGCAAAGCATGATCATAAATTAAAGCCTGTCCTGCTTTTAAATACAAGGGAATCATGTTTTCCCAAACAAGCTCATGTACGTTTTTATAAGCACAGGGTATAGATGAATGCCTATAATTACTTAACCAATTATGACTTTTAGGCAGTATCATAATCGCTCCATTTTCTTCATTTAAATCTACTAAAGGCAACCAAATATTATACGATCTAAATTTGGATTCATCAACAATATTCCAATCTTGATGCGGTTGCAAAGCATGATGTAATTCTTTAGATTTTACAATATAAGAAGCTCCTAACAACTCGTGATTTTGAAAAAAAGAATCTACTTTTTTAGCCATTACAGAAGTAATACTATCACTCATTTCCTTTCTAAAAGCAATATCTTTAGCATGAGCTGTTGCATAAAAAACAGGATCTTTTAAAGTTACTTTTTTATTAAAATTATCTAGTAAATTTAGTACTTCATTTGCGTCAAGTAAATCAACAACTACAAAACCTTCTTCACTTAATTGCGAATTTAGTTGGTTGCTTTGTAAAATAGATTGATGTATCATTACTTTTTTAGTCTTACTTTAATTTCATTAAAAACGTTTAAAGGAGAATATGTTTTCCATAAAGGTGTCTTTTTCTTTGTTACCTTGCTAACCGAATTAGAATCTGAAACAGATGCTACAATTGGCTCTTTAAAATTAAAACCTGCGTTTGTTTTCATGGTTCTTACTACATCAACTAAAGCATTGCCCGTTACCATTGGAACCGTATAATTAATTGTACCTATGCTTTTACCTACTTTTGGCCTTTGGTAGATGTCTTTAAAAAAATCATCAAATTGAATAAAAAAATCATCATCCATTTCAAATTTTTCAATTGCATTTGAATTTTGATCTTTATAATGAAATATCATTTGAGCGTCTTTGGTTTTTATGCCTGCTGTAATTGCTTTTCTTATTTTACCCGATACATTGGGTGGCGAATAATGCACAAGCGACTGATTTAAAATCACTGCATCACCTGCTTTTACAACCAAAGGCTCTAATTGATCTATTATAAAATTTGGATCGTTATCGAAAAAAAAACGCATGGTTGGAGCTCTTAATGTTTTAAAAGCATCGTAATGACTTCCTGGCAAAACCATTAAAGGACCGTTTTCTAATGTCATATCACATAATGGAATCCAAATGTTTAGTGCTACTTCTTTTTCCTCATCTACCACAGTCCAATCTTGATGAACAAATAAATCTGAATCTGGAGCTGAACTTTTAAACAGAAAAGCACCGCCGAAAGAAGTATAATTTTCAAATACCGTTTCATACGCCCTTTGATACACACGTTTTACTTCATTTTTAACCTTTTCTTTATATGAAAAATCACTGGAATAAACCCCTGCAAAAAAACCGTTTTGAGGTAAATTTGGATGTAATTCATCAAACAGAGCGTCCATATGCTCAATTTCTGATTGTTTTAAAAAAGAAGGCATAACTACAAAGCCTTGTTTATTAAAAAGCTTTTGTTGTGATGGATCTTTAAAAATTTTTGGTGCTGGCATTTGTTTTTATGAATTAAATCTGCCTTTTATTTCTTTTATAATATTGGACATCGTGTAGGTTTTAAAAAAGGATGCTTGCGGCTTAATTTCTTCAACAAGTTCTTCGTCTTCAACTTTATTAATTTCGGTTCCGTCACCGTATTTTAAATCTAAAAATTCTTTTGTAAGTAAGGGAAAATTATATTCAAACAGGCCTAAACTAGTGCCTATTTTGGGTTTATCATATATGTTTTCTCCAAATTGTTCAAAGTTAGTCATGAATGTTTCTTCCTGAGAAAAAATTTCAACTTTTTTATTGTCATTACATTCGTTAAAATAACAAATTTGAAAACGGGCCTCTTTATTTGTAAAATAAATATTGGTTACGGGTCTAACTTTAAGAGATAAGTTGGGCTTTGACCAATGCAAAATACTTTGATCAAACACAACTGCTTGTCCCGCTTTGAGGTATAATGGTGTACTGTATTTTTTTACTTCGGGGTACACATCTTTATAAATGGTTGGCACAGAAGCTCCTCTATACGTTGGAAAAAACCTATGACTGCCTGGCAAAGCGTATAACAAACCATTATCTGAAGTTAAATCAATTAAGGGACACCAAATGTTAATTCCTGTAAATTCGGATTCATCAACTAATGTCATGTCTTGATGCACATCCATAACACTATCTTCCCCAGGAGATTTCACTATATAACTTCCACATACAACCTTTATATTGTCTAAATACTTTTCTATACTTCTGTTACCAATTTTTCTAATTTCTTCGTCTGCAGTTTGTCTGTATTTTTTATCTTTAGAAAATGTAGAAGGATAAAAACCTTTTTCATCTTCTGGATGTAATTTTTCATACAGGTTCAATAAAAAAGCGACTTCTTCTGAAGTATAAAAATCAATAATCACATATCCATTTTCTTCAAATGTTTGCTGCAACTTTTCATCTTTAAAAACACTCTTTATTTTGTTAGGAAACTGAAACATATTAATTGGTGCTAATGCGGTTTTTAATCTCTCTTAAAACATTAATTGGTGTGTATACTTTCCAAAAAGGCAGCTTAATTACAGGTTCTTGAACATTGGTTTCTAATTGGTGAACCTCTTGTACTGTTTCTGGGGTTTCTGGAGCAGCAGTTACTTCGTCTTTAAACAATTCGGACATTCTGCTAACCAAAGTTGGGTTATAAACATTTCCAGCGTCCTGAATCATTTCTACAAAAGTAGCTGCATCTAAATCGTCAAAGTGATAAGGCATTTCTTCGGGTTGCCCTACGCCAATTAAAACCTCGTTATTGGCATACATTGCTGATAAAGTAGCATTGTCATATTTTAAGAAAAAATCTGGTGTTATCTTATACTTTAAAAGTGTAGAATCTGTACCTGGTTTAAGGTAATAGTGCCTTAATTCTGCATTTTTTTGTGTAAAACCTAAACCAACAGCTAATCTGGCTTGGTTGGTAATATTTGGAGGCGATGCATGAATGGTTTTATTGTTAAAAATTAAGGCTTCACCTGCCTTCATTTCTATAGTATTTAAAAATGGAAAAATAGTAAACATGTGCTTTTTAAGCGGTGTTTCTACTTGTGGAGAAGGAGAAGGTCTGTGATTTTCGAAAAAATGATTACTCCCTTTTATAACCCCTAAACAACCATTATCCATAGTAACATCTTGCAAAGGAATCCAACAAGTTACCGAACAATGTTCTTGTTCATTTTCTACAAATGACCAATCTTGGTGTGGCGGCACTACTCCCTTTGGATTAGGTTCTTTAATAACAAAACTGGCCGTTATTAATTGCGTTTCAAACAAATGCTTTTCTAGTTTTGGCAATGCAATTTTAGAAATTTCTTCAACCATATTGGCTACCAAACCTTTGTCTGCATTATCCATGCCTACATGAAAACCATATCCTTTTTCGTCTTTTAGACCTAATTTTTGATGCAATTGTGTTAGTTGCAAAATGTCTTCTTCTGATAAGGCAGGTAGTTTTATATACCCCTCTTTTTCAAATAAAAGTTGCTGTTCTGTATTTTTAAATAAAGGCTCCATAGCTTGCATTTTTCTTTGTTCTAATCTAATTTTATTTATCTCTTTTAGGGTTAATTTTGAAAAAACATATTCAAACTCTTCTACTAATTTTCCAATTGTAGGTGTGAATCTAATTTTTGGATATTTTAAGAACATGTCATCGGGCATTTCCCATTTTTCAACCTTATTTTTATTAGAATAATACATTAAAAGTTGTGCCTCTTTATTGGTTAATCCAAATGTAACGGCTACTCTACTCTCTTGAGACAAATTTGCATGAGAAGCATGTATTAAAGCATGATTAAAGATGAGTGCTTCTCCTGCTTTTAATTCTAACGTTTGTAAAAATGGTGACAAATCAATAGCACTAAAAGAAATTGGCAATGAGGGCCCTCTTAATACAGTACTGAATTTATGACTGCCTTTTATTACTTGTAAAGCACCATTGTTTACTGTTGTATCTACTAACGGAACCCAACACGTAACCGAATCAAACTGAGACTCATCTACCACCGTCCAGTCTTGATGTATGGGCATTTTAGTGTTTTCACCACTACGCTTAGTTAAAAAACTAGTGCCTAATGTTTTATAATTTTCAAACAACTCGTTAACTTTTGAGCTAAAAACGTTGTCAACGGAACTGTTTATTTTTTCTTTTAATAATTCATCTTCAAGAAAAGAAGTTGACTCAAAAGAGAGTGTTTCGTTATTAGGTAAACCATTGTATATAGTTTGCAATTGACTAACTTCTATTTCGCTAAAAAAAGGAACTACTACAAAACCCTCTTTTTCAAATTGGGTGGCTAAACTTTTATTTTTAAATATACTTGATTTCATGCTAACTAAAAATACTTTTTAGTTTTTCAATAAACCCCTTTTGTTCCTCATCAAACGGTTTAGCATTCATTCTTTTTATAAATTCATCTTCATTAATGTATTTATGTTTAAAGTTCAATGTTTTTATAACTTTCTGATTTTCTGGTTTCTTCCAAGGATTAAATTGCATATAAAAATCATCTGAAACTTCTAAGACATTAACTTCGCTTCTCGATTCTGAAGGATTCATGTGGTAATGAATAGATGGTTCTTCATTTGGCACACAAATTAACTGTATGGCAAGTCGAAGCCCATCGGTATGATTTATTGGGGAATAATGTAAAATACTATCGTCTAAAATTACACAATCTCCCGCTTTAGTTTCTAAAGGAATTAAGTGTTTCTCTATAATTTCATTTTTAATTTCATCCAGTTCCCAAGGGATCATTGGCCCACGTATTTCGCCAAATTTTTTGTGACTTCCGGGTACAACTTGTAAGGTTCCGTTTGCTACTGTAGAATCTACCAAAGGGCACCAAATAGAAATAGTAGTGCATTTTCTTTCATCGGCAAAAGCCCAATTTTGATGCAAAGGCACTTCTCCTGTATTTGTTTTTTTTCGAATATAATTGGCAATTATTGGCCTATAATTTAAAAGTAATTGTTCCATGTGTGGTTTAAAATACTCCTTTATTATTTCGAATATTTGCTGTTTATAGGCTATGTTTTTATCTATAAAAGTAAAATCATAAGATATTAAGTGTTCTGCATCTGTGGTAATATCCGAAGCCGTAATTTGACCACCACTTTGTGGCAAAGTATCAAAAAACAATTGCTTTAACTCCTCTACTTCTTTATTAGAAATAAAAGGAACTTTAACATAACCCTGTTTTTGAAACAGTTTTTCTAAATTAGCATCAACCAATACTTTTCTCATAACAAATCAATAATTTTATCTTCTACACTTTTAAACGAAAAAAAACCAACTACAAAAATCACAAAACTTAAGCCAATCCCTAAAAACACATAGTTACTAAAGGTTTCTCCAAAAAAACTCCATCTAAATAGTTGAATAGAAGCAGCAATTGGGTTTATATCTATAAGGTTTTTATATCGTGAAGGAATAATGGAAATGGGATAAAAAACTGGAGTAAACCAAATACCAAAGTTTATTAAAAAAGGAACAATATGAAATAAATCTCTGTTTTTTAAAGCATAAGCACTTAAAAGCAATGCCAAACCTAGCGAAAAAAACAAAATAGGCAACAGTAATAAAGGCAACAAAAGCATGGTCCATGTAAACGTTATTTTGTAAAAAAACAACAAAACAACAAACAATATAAAGGCAATTAAAAATTCAACTAAAGCCAATATTGTTTTGGAAATTGGAATTATTATTTTGGGAAAATTCATTTTTTTTATTACATCTTGGCTTTGCGTTAAACTGGTACTAGACTGAGAAAAAATATAATTAAAAACTCCCCAAACAAGCATGCCGCTTAATACAAATAACACATACGGATACTCGGTTTTAAAGTTTACTAATATTGAAAAAAAAAGGGTAAAAACGGCAACAGCTGTTAAGGGCTGAATAATTACCCAAGCCAAACCTAATGAAGTTTGAGCAAATTTTATTTTTAAATCTCTCTTAGCAAAAGTATAAATTAAAAATCGATGCTTATAAATTTTAGAAACATAGCTTTTTAAAGAATCTGACTGTGAAGAATAAATGACATTCATTATTTTATTTTATCTGGGGTCGAAAATAAATGTTGGGCATATTACATAATAAAATTGAAATTTAAAACAAATACAACCAATAAATAATATCTACTGCAAATCTACTTAATTTTAAACTCACATAAAAGGCAATTTTGCAAATTAAATAAAGTAGTCTTCTCATTTTCAATTCACTCTATTAAAAAAATAGAAACTTAGTAAAGTTTAAAAAATAATAAAAAATAGTATCTTTGTGTTTTAAATTTCTCCCAAATGACTCCCCTAATTACAGACGAAAACGAATTTTTAATATTTACAGCAAAAGAACTAATGGTTGCTGTAAGCGATATTAGTTTGGATACTGATTTTAGGTCAATTGAAAGTTGGAGCTCACTCACTGCATTAATTTATGTTTCGTCTATAAACGAAGAAACTTCGGTTTTTATATCTTCTGCCGATTTAGTTGAATTAATAAAATTAAAAGATGTTTATAATTTAATTTTATCTCGTTTGCATGGCACTGTCTAAAATTTATGGAATTGATATTGTTGGAATAGAAAGTTGTATTCCAACTAAAATTGAAAATAATTTAGAGCTTCCTTTAATTTCAATGGAAGAACGCATTGCACTTGTAAAACATACCGGAATAAAACACAGACGAATTGTTGAAGATTCAAAAACAGAAGTAAAACAGCTTTACAAAAAAGGCATAGAAAATATAATTTCAAAGCTTAATTGGGACATACAGTCTATAGATGTGGTTATTTGTGTTACACAAACTGCTGTTACAGCAATACCATCGATAGCCTGTCAACTTCACGGCGATTTAAGCATGAATAATGAAGCGCTGTGTTATGATATTAATTCGGGTTGTTCTGGTTTTGTATATGGACTTCACACCATTAGCACCTTAATAAACAGCCTCGATAAAGAAAATGTTAGAGCTTTGTTGTGTTGTGGAGACATTTCGTCTCAATTAATTGAACCCAACGACAAAAGCACAAAACCTATATTTTCTGATGCGGCATCCGTAATTGCCATTCAAAACAGCAACAATAAAACAGATGTTTCGGGCTATTTTAATTTACAAACCGAAGGAAGCGGCCAACACGCTATATATACTGAAAAAGCAGAACAAAAACCATACATGAAACTTAACGGCATAGATGTTTTTAATTATTCATTAAAACTTGTGCCACAAAACATAACCAACCTACTAGCATACGCCAATCAATCCGTTTTATTTCCCGATTTATTTGTTTTCCATCAAGCCAATAAACTTATAAATGATGCTATAGCTAGAAGACTAAAATTAGAACCCACCAAAGTACCTAGCACTTTAGAAGCATACGGAAACACTGCTTCGGCAAGCATTCCGTTAACCTTAGGTTGCAGCTGGAATAAAAACATTTGCTCTTCCGGCTGGATTTTAATTTCTGGTTTTGGAGTTGGGTTTTCTGTGGCATCTGCGTTAGTAAAATTCAATCCTATTTCTTATTCAAAACCCGAAGAATACAGTACATCATCTTTATAAATTATGACAGACTTAGACATCATTATACCTGTTTTTAATTCATCAAATAGTATAAGCAACTTAATAGGGCGTTTAAACGAATGGCATAAAGTAAGCGAATACCGTTTTAAAGTTATTTTTGTAGATGATGCAAGTTCGGATAATTCAGTAGCACAAATTATAAAAACCAACAAAGATTTTGAATTTAAATTGATAGAGTTAGGTTTAAATTATGGGCAACATACTGCTACTGCAGTTGGTATTGGAGCAGCTAAATCTAAAGTAATTGCTACAATAGATGACGACCTACAACACGACCCGTTTGAATTGGAAAAATTAATTAAAACGTTGCATTTAGAAAATGCAGATTTAGTATATGGAATTTACCAAAAAAAGGAACATTCTATAACTCGAAATTTAGGTACATTATTGCTAAAAAAAATCCTGCACTTATTAAAGTTAGACTACAATTCTGTTACTTCATTTAGAGTTTTAAAATCGAGCTTAGGAAATCATTTTAAAGAAATAAACACTACTGTTTTTTTTATTGACGGATACTTAAACAAATATGCTGTTAAACAAGCTTCGTGTGTTGTAAACCATCACAAAAGAGCAGACGGAACTTCAAATTACACCTATTGGAAATTAATTAAATTTAGTCTTCAAATTTTACTGTTTCACTCGTCTGCACCCTTAAAATTTATTGCCCGATTTGGTTTGTTTATGGCGATACTTTTTTTTATTAGTGGTTCTTATTTTATTTACAACAAAATGTTTTATAATGTTCCTTTGGGATACACTTCTTTAATTGTTGCTCTGTTTTTTTCAACTGGTATGATAATGATGTCTCTGGGAGTTATTGGAGAATATGTTAGAAAAATATGGATTTCACAAGCTAAATTAGACCAAATAATTATTAAAGAGTATGATCCTAAATAAGTATAATATTAGTTTAGAATTGTTAACCCTTACTAATTTAGAAAAGCTAAGAACTTGGCGAAACAGTAGTGTTGTTAATACTTATATGGAGTTTAAGGAAAAAATATCCGAACAACAACAAATGGATTGGTTTAAAAAAATAGACCCAAAAAAAGAACTCTATTTTATAATAAAACAAGCCAATGAAGCAATTGGAATGACCCATTTAAAAAATATAGATGTAGATTTAAAATGTGGTGAGGTTGGATTGTTTATTGGAGAGCAAAAATACATGGGATCAGGCATTAGTTTTGGTGCTTCTTTACTAATTCTCGATGTTGCTTTTTTAAAGCTAAAACTAAATGAAGTACATGCTAAAGTTCACAACTTAAATAAAAATGCTATTATTTATAATTCATTTTTAGGGTTTGAAAAATACTCAAGTTTAAATAGTGATTTTTCTCAATGGAAATTAACTTTTGAAACCTACAAAAACACAAAACTTAAAGTAGCAAAACACATTATTTAAATTAACGCTGTAAAATTCTCCACCTCATTTCATTAATACAATAATTAATTTTTTGAAAAACATTCTTCTTCTCTAATACAATGTAATTCAATGTAAAAATACTCGGATTAAGCATCCATTTTACCATTCGATTTGGCAAGCTAAGTGAGCCGTATGGGAACTTTTTTAACGAAAAATAAGGCTTTAACTTTGGATAAATTTCTTTAAAAAATATGTTTCTGTTGTGCTTATAAAATTCATTTTCTCTATTAACCAAAACATCCATTCCTATATGAAAAGTTAAATGAGCATCAGGAACAAAAAGGGGTTTTTCTGCAAAAGAAGCAATATTATGCACCAAAGCTGCCTCTAAAAAAGAAATTCCAACACAAATATCGTCTAATAAAAACTTTTCTAACAATTCTTTTTTAAACACAAAACAATCAAAACCCGGATGTGATTTTCCCAAATCAGCAAACATTAAAGACAAATCGTTTAAAGCATCATTGTTTTTACTTAATCGCCTTCTATTTATTACAATAGCATCATGTCCTTTGTTTATGTAATTAAAAACCGCATCGTAAAAATGAGGCATTAAAGCAATATCTACATTGGTATAAATACAATACGAAAAATCATTAATTTCCTTTGTTTTATCTAAAATATCCTTAATTAAAGGTAATTTTCTATTTTTTAAAACAGGGCTAACCTCTAAAACAGATTTTTCTAAATTAGAAAGTTTTAAAAAATAATCTGGAACTATGGCTTCATCTTCTTCAAACTGCGTTGTACATTGAATTATTTGGTCTTTAAAAACAGAAAAATGCTTTGCCCTTTTCATACTTTCGAAAGTTATGGGCTGAGCTGTAAATAAATCTGAATTTTTATTTACTTTTACAGGGTTAATTATATGTACAAGTTGAATCAATGAAAAAAATAGTATTTAATACCGTTAATAAATCCCAAAATTATACAAAAAATATTGAACTACTATTTTCAGACTACGAATTAATACGAAAAAAACACTTTTCATTTCTTTGTATTGACCTATTAAAACAATCTTTTACAAACAGCGACCTTTTACTTACACATTCTGCCACTGGAGCTCTAGAAATTATTGCCACTCTTTTAAATTTAAAACCCGGTGATGAAGTTATAATGCCATCATTTTCCTTTGTTTCTACGGCAATTTCTTTTGTAAACAAAGGTGCAACTCCTGTTTTTATAGACATAAACCCAAGCACATTTAACATAGACGAAACCTTAATAGAACAAGCCATAACGCCAAACACAAAAGCTGTTATTGCCATGCACTACGGCGGAAACTCTTGTAATTTAAGTGCCATTAGTGCTCTTTGTAAAAAATACAATTTAGTTTTAATAGAAGATGCAGCAATGGGTTTTGGCAATAACTATAAGGGTTCGCCTTTAGGTTCTTTTGGTGATTTAAGTGTAATTAGCTTTGATGTTACCAAACACATACAAGCCATTCAGGGTGGTATTCTTATCATTAATAATAAAAAATACAGCGATAGAGCTAATAACATTTATAATATTGGAACCAACAGAACCGATTTTGAAAACCAAGTTGTTCCTTATTACGAATGGGTAGATTATGGATCGAAATACCAAATGAACGAACTTAATGCAGCGGTTTTGTATGAGCAATTAAAAACAGCACCGGATTTGTTTGCACATCGCAAGAAAATTTCTAAGCTGTATTATGAAAAACTTAAAACACTAGAAGAAAAGAAATTTTTAAAGCTATTTTCTAAAGAAATATTAGCCCAAAACATTCACTCTTTTTACCTAATTCTTAACACAGAAAAAGAGCGTGACTTACTCAAAAATCATTTAAATAAAAACAATATAGAAGCCCTTTTTCATTATAACGCGTTACATAAATCTAAAATGGGTATAACAAAAGGCAAGTTTATAGCTGGAACCATTACCGAAGAAGTAACAAAAACTATTTTAAGACTCCCTTTTCATAGTGAAATTCACGAAACGGAAATTGAGCTTATAACCAATTGTATTTTTGATTTTTTTAAAACATAACCCATAAAAAAAGCCTTTGCAATGCAAAGGCTTTTATCTTAAACTGTGGTCCCACCTGGGCTCGAACCAGGGACCACCTGATTATGAGTCAGGTGCTCTAACCAACTGAGCTATAGGACCGGTTAAGAGGTTGCAATATTACTACTAATTTTAATCTAGTGCAAATATTTTGTGTAAAATTATTTAATTT
>CBFIIG010000003.1:27680-35549 GCA_965662615.1 Flavobacterium sp. | reverse complement strand
CATAGAAAAGACAAAGTGTACACTTTAGTAGGTTTTGAGTTAGGGACAGATGGTAAGGTAAAAAATGAAATGATTACCCTTTTTGAATCTAAAGTAGAAAGAAATTCTGGTAAAGGTTCTTTTTATTATAAAGTTTCACCAGAAGAAAATTCAATTTTAATTATGCATACTGCTTATTTTAACAAAGAAGATGCTTTAAAATATGAAATAAAATTATTCGATTCGAACTTAAAAGAATTGTTTTCTAATATAGACAAAGTAACATACGATGACTCTAAAAAAGATTATCAATTTATGCTTTCTGACTTTGACGTTAATGTTTTTGGAGATGTTTTTATAGTAATTAACGAGAGTTACAGAGACGCTAAGAAAAAACAAAAAGTTGAAAAGTTTCAGGTTTTTAGCTTTATAAATGGTAAAAACTACACAAAAGAAGTAATAGATATTAACTTTAAAGACAAAGAAATTATCAACTGTAAAATGCTTGCAACAAATAAAAACACTTTGCAATTGGTAGGGTTTTATTCTTCTGTTAGAAATAATGGTAAGGCAGAAAGAGACCTTAAAGGTGTTTATAATGCTACAATTAATTTAAGTACAAATAGCAATGATAATTTAGTTTTTAATGAATTTGATTATGAAACTAAAGTAAAACTTATAGGGGAAAGAAGAGCAAAAAAAGGAAAAGATGTAAAACCTTTATATAACATACATTCTATTATTGAAAAAAATGATGGCGGTTTAATTGTTCTATCAGAATATCAAATGGTTATAGTGGGTCAAAAACAAGGAATTGGTCCATTAGGTATTCAACCAATTACATATATAACCAACGAAATTATTGTTACTAGTTTAAAACCAAACGGAACGTTAGATTGGAGTAATGTAGTTGCCAAAGAACAAGCTGCAACAATTACAGTTGCTTCTCTTAATATTTTTGCAGCAAGTGGTAACGCAAATTTTGCTGTTGGTTTAGGGCTTTCTATTCCTATTGCTTCAATGGGTAAAGGTCCTGAGTATTTAAGTGCAATTCCTATTTATAAAGATGGTAAACTAAGTGTGATTTTTAATGATAATAAGAAAAACAAAGGTGTTACCGATATTGAAAAAATTAAAAGTTTAGGCAATTATAATAACGCAGTCCCTACTTTAATACGATTTGATGAAAAGGGCAACATTACACGTTTTGACCCAGAAGAAGTTATAAAAAATGAATTGGTAATTCGACCAGGTGTTTTTTATAGAAAAAACGTAGAAGAACTTTTAATATATGCTTCACGTAAAAAACAAGATAAACTAGGTAGAATGTTTGTTAATTAGAACAGACCTTGTTAAAATACAAAAACCCAAACTATATAGTTTGGGTTTTTTATTTATTTTGAAAATTAAAAAAATTACACTTTTAATATTTCGGCTTCTTTTACGGCAAGAGCTTCTTCTATTTTTTTAATATACGTATCTGTTAGCTTTTGTATGTCGTCTTCGGCTACTTTACAAATATCTTCGGCTGTACCGTCTTTTTCTTCTTTTTTTATGTCGTTATTCGCATCTTTACGAGCATTACGAACACCAATTTTAGCATCTTCACTTTCGGCTTTAGCCTGTTTTACTAACTCTTTTCTGCGTTCTTCTGTTAAAGCAGGGATATTAATAATAATAGCTTCACCATTATTCATTGGGTTTAAGCCCAAATTGGCAATCTGAATTGCCTTTTCTATAGGCTGCATCATTGCTTTTTCCCATGGTGTAACAGTTAATGTTCTAGCATCGGCTGCATTAACATTTGCTACCTGAGACAAAGGCGTTTGAGAACCATAATAATCTACAAAAACACCACCTAGCATTTGAGGTGAAGCTTTTCCAGCTCTAATATTTAAAAATTCTTTTTGCAAATGAGCCATAGACGAATCCATTGACTCTTTAGCTGTTTCTATAATTAAGTTAATTTCTTCTGTCATACCGTTTTATAATAAATTATATACTTACTGTTGTTCCTATTGTTTCGCCTTTACATACTTTTAACAAGTTTCCTTCTTTATTCATGTCAAAAATAATAATGGGCAACTGGTTTTCCTGACTCAAAGTAAATGCTGTAGTATCCATTACATTGAGGCCTTTTGCTAATACTTCTTCAAAAGAAACATAGTCAAATTTAACTGCTGTTGCGTCTTTCTCAGGATCGGCAGTGTAAACACCATCTACACGCGTTCCCTTTAAAATAACATCTGCCCCAACTTCTACACCTCTTAAAACAGCTGCTGTATCTGTTGTAAAATAAGGGTTACCCGTACCTGCTCCAAATATAACAATTCTACCTTTTTCTAAATGTCTGGTTGCTTTTCTTTTAATATAAGGTTCTGCAATAGCTTCTATTTTAAGAGCCGTTTGAAAACGCGTTTGCATACCTGCTTCTTCTAACGCGCCTTGTAATGCCATACCGTTTATAACTGTAGCCATCATACCCATATAGTCGCCTTGCACTCTGTCCATACCGTTACTGGCACCTGCTACACCTCTAAAAATGTTTCCTCCTCCTATAACTATAGCAATTTCTATGCCTTGGTCATGTAGCGTTTTTATTTCTTGAGCATATTCTGCCAAACGTTTTGGATCTATTCCGTATTGACGTTCACCCATTAGCGCTTCACCACTAAGTTTTAAAAGGATTCTTTTGTATTTCATTTTTGTGTGGACTATATAATTAGTTGTGCAAATATAAGTATATTCTAAATTAAAAAAAATCTTAACGGCTTTGTTATTTAGGTAACATTTTTAATCAATTGAAAAATGTAATTTTGTTTAAAATAAAGCAACATGAAACATTTAATAGAAAAAGCTTTAGCCGAAGGTAAAAGTTATTCAGAATACAGAACACATATTACAGATTTATTAGCAGAAGGTAAAGTAACAGGACATACTCAAACTGAGGCTTTGGTTGGTTATTCCGACTTAAATACTACGCGCATGAAACGTTTAGACAAAACAATAAAACTGATAGATGGTTTTGAAAATGAAATAGAGAAAATAAAAGAAAAATACACTTTACTTGTACTTTCAGAAGGCTGGTGTGGCGATGCTGCTCAAGCATTACCTGTTATAAATATAATGACAGAGGCTAACGATAAACTCGATTTAAAAATAATTTCTAGAGACGAAAACATCGATTTAATGAACTTGTTTTTAACCAATGGCGGGCAAGCTATTCCTAAAGTGCTAGTTATTAAACAAAGTGATTTAAGTGTGGTTGGCGATTGGGGCCCTCGACCTGGCGTTGCACAACAAATGATTTTAGACTACAAAAAAGAAAATGGAGTTATAGATGAGCAAGCAAAAATTAATTTGCAAAAATGGTATTTAAAAGACAAAGGAATTAGCACTCAAAAGGAAATTATAGCGTTGTTTTAAATTATAAAACATAAAACATAAGTCCAACTTGTAAAGCCTTAAGATTTAATGGATCCGTATTTAAAACCTGATTATTATACCTGTTAGCTAAACCATAATACGCATAAATATTAAAGGTATTGTATCCTGCAGAAACATAAGGGCCATATTGCAGTTTATTTAAATTTGCACTATTGCGTGTTTTAATTGTAATACTTTCATCAATAGTTTTTGCTTTACTGGCAAAAACATAACTCATTTTGAAACCCAAATATACACGTAAAAACTTGTGATCTGATGGCGAAGCATTTCGCCATCTTAACTCAAAAGGAAGTTCTACAGCATGTGTACTCAAGGTATTTTTCTCAAAACCAGAAAGCAAAGTGAGGTTGTTTATGTTGTGTATATTTAAATTGTGCTTAGTATTGGTATATAAATAACCCAATCCAAGTGCAACTGCCAATTTTCTGTTTTTAGATATTGGCATGTCTCTTAAAAAACCTGCACTTAAAACAGGTGAAAAAGAATATTGACTGTAACCACTTGGTCTGTTTTGCAATGAATTATAGCCAATAGAGATATAAAACTGGTCTTCTCTAAACAAACTATCGGAAAGTACTTCTGTTGTAGTTTCTTGGGAAAATACAAATAAAGGCAATAAAAAAATAAATAACAAAAAACGCATAGATACTAATGTAAAAAGTAAAGGTAATAAAAAAAGGAAATACAAATGTATTTCCTTTTTTAAATGAGTTTATAACTCTATTTATTTTAACGGATCACCTTGCGAGGTAGTATAATTTACTTTTAGTTGTTCCATTTTACGCAATTCGGTTTTAATATCTTGTACTAATCCCATTTTTACGTTTTTATCAATTTTTAATGAAGCCGTTAAATACTTTTCGTCTTCAGAATTTCTTGATGCTCTTTCTGCAATTACAAAGTTTCTAATATCTGCAACAGAAGATATTTTATCTCCTAATTGAATACGATCACTTTTTCCTAGAGTTTGTGCGTAACGATCACTTGGTTTACCCGCATAAACGTACATAATATAACTCTTTTTATACAGCTTAGAGGTTTGATTTGCCTTAGGCAATTTGTTCTCAATTTTCAAGTCACTATCCTTCATCGTAGTGGCAGTCATAAAGAAAAACAATAGCATAAATACAATATCTGGTAAAGATGCTGTAGAAATTCCTGGCGTACCGCCTCCTTTTTTCTTCTTAAATTTAGACATAATTCTAGATTTTAGGTGTTAGTTACTTTTCTTTGGTTCAGCTTCTGAGAAACGCATTGGAAACATTTCTTGCACTTTTTTAACTTTAGGTTCTAGGTCTTCAACCAAACCTTCAACAGCTTTTGATGCAGGGTCGTTTACAATAAATTCCAATTCAGAATACGATTTACCATATCTTCTTTTAGACTCTCTATCTCTTAAAAAATAATAAGCTGCAACAATTTCGTTTTGTACTTTTATATACGTTTCATAAGTTGTTAAACCGTCATTATTAAGAGATACCACCGCAATACCTGGATTGTCTGATGACTTAGGATTTTTCTTTCCATCTAAACAATATGCACAAGTACCATCGCCATTATTTTGTAAAAAATCAATAGTTGCTTGTCTCAAATCTTTTATTTCCATTACATTGTCTTCAACAAGTAATTGATTGTCTTTGTTTACAAGTACTGTTAATATGTTACGCTCATTAATTGGCGGTACAGGCGGGTTTTCTTCATATCTTGGCAACAATCTGTTAATCCCTTGGTCTACTCCAATAGTTGTAGTCACTAGGAAGAAGATCAAAAGAAGGAAGGCAATATCTGCCATCGATCCAGCGTTTACCTCTGGTGCTTCTCTTTTTGCCATAATTATTTTCTTATTTTAGATAATGCAGTCCAACCCATTGCCCCAAGAGCAATAATTGCAAGAGCATAAAACATATTTAAACCTGTTCCTACCCATCTAGATACGCTTCCAGAAACTACTTCTTTATTAGCAGTAACTTCGTCTCCATTTGCTAAAACAAACGAGATAAGTAAAATAGCAGCAAATATACCAAGAGACATAAGTGTTCTTTTTAAAGATGCTGGATTTGAAAACAAGTTTTTAAATACAAATAATAATACGATAGCTATAGTTACAAATAGCATAATGTAAGACACAAATATGATTGGAGTTATCCAAGTATTGTCTGCGGCTTCACCATCGTACGCTACTAAACCACCTAAGATAATTACACTTAGTATGGCAACAACAATAGCTGCTATTTTTGTTAGTTTATGTAAATTCATAACGGTGTTTTTATTGAATTAATTATTTTTTGTAATCAGATAAGATGTCAATCAAGTTGATTGATGCATCTTCCATATCATTAACGATTGAATCAATCTTAGCAATGATATAGTTATAGAAAATCTGTAAAATAATTGCAACAATAAGACCGAATACAGTTGTTAATAAGGCAACTTTAATACCTCCAGCAACTAAAGATGGCTCCATAGAACCAGCCGATTGAATTTGGTCAAATGCTTCAATCATACCAATTACAGTACCCATGAAACCTAACATCGGAGCAAGTGCGATAAATAAAGAAATCCAAGAAACATTTTTCTCTAATTGCCCCATTTGTACACCACCGTAAGCTACTACTGCTTTCTCTGCAGATTCAATACCATGCTCGTGACGGTCTAAACCTTGGAAGAAAATAGAAGCAACTGGTCCAGCTGTATTTCTACATACTTCTTTTGCAGACTCAACACCACCTGATTTAAGTGCATCGTTAACGTCTGAAATTAATTTTTTTGTGTTAGTTGTTGAAAGGTTTAAGTATATAATTCTTTCGATAGCGATAGCAAGACCTAATATCAAACAAATTAATACAATACCCATAAATGCTGGTCCACCTTCAATAAAACGTTGTTTCATTTTTTGAGTAAAACTTGCTTCATCTGCTGTAGTGTCTTCTTCAATTACTGCAGCTGCTTCTTCAACTACCTCTTCGGCAGGTGTTTCTGCTACTACCTCTGTTGCAGCTGTTGCTGTTGAATCTTGAGCCTGAACGTTTCCGAAAGTCATAAGCCCAGTGATTGCTAAAATAGAAAATAATCTTTTCATTGCTTTGTTCTTAATTTAATTAGTTAATTTGGTTTAAAGATATAAAATTATTCGTGTTTTTTTGAAAAACACCGATTAAAATAGATTTTTGTATAATTTAAAGAGCAAATCGCTCTATTTACAAGACCTACAAACCGCTTTTTTCAAGTTGCTAAATAAAGCAAAAATATTTAGGTATAAAAATTTATTTTTATGCTTAACACATTTCTCCTCTTAATGAGGTTTCAAAGATAGTTTTAAATACAGATGGCGTTACTTTTTGACCCAATAAATACATCAGCTTTGTAATTGCGGCCTCTGTTGTTATGTCGTTACCCGATATTACACCTATTTCTTTTAAATGAGTACTGGTTTCGTACTGACCCATACTCACATTGCCTCCACTACATTGTGTTACATTAATAACGTAAATACCTCTATTTATTGTATTTGCTAAAATTTTGACAAACCAATCTTCGGTTAAAGCATTGCCAGATCCATAGGTTTCCAATACAACTCCTTTAATCGAAGGAATGTTTAAAACAGCTTCTAAAAAGGCGGAATTAATGCCAGGAAAGAGTTTAACAATACCCACATTGGTGTCAAAATTACGATTAAATTGCACTTGTTTTTTAACCTTTGGTGTTAAGATTAAATTATTGTTAATTTTTAAATGAACACCCGATTCTGCCAATTCAGGGAAGTTTGGCGATGCAAAAGCATTAAAATGTTCGGCACTAACCTTCGTAGTTCTGTTACCGCGGTACAATTTGTATTCAAAATAAAGACCCACTTCGCTTAAAAGTGGTTTTCCTTTTTTAGAAAGAGAAGCCAATTGTATGGCTGTAATTAAATTTTCTTTGGCATCGGTGCGCAAATCGCCTATTGGCAATTGAGATCCTGTAAAAATAACTGGTTTGTCTAAGTTTTCTAACATAAAACTTAATGCAGATGCACTGTAAGACATGGTATCTGAACCGTGTAAAACCACAAAGCCATCAAAACGTTTATAATGTTCTTCTATTAAATCTACCATTTGTACCCAATGTGAGATATTCATGTTAGACGAATCTATGGGTTCGCTAAAAGAAACCGTATCTATCTCGCAAGCTAATAATTTTAATTCGGGTATTTGGTTTAACAAATCTTTAAAATTAAAGGCCTTTAAAACTCCGGTCTGAGAGTCTTTAACCATACCAATTGTACCGCCAGTATATATGAGTAATATGCGCGATTTATTGGCTGACATGTGAATATTTTAATTTATTTACAACCGGGTTGGCGTACATGGCTAAAATACCATTTTGCATTTCGGCATTGTCCATATCTATTCTCAACTCCAAACGTCTTACAAACAATTGCTTTTCTTGTACTGTATATTCGGT
>CBFIIG010000003.1:0-27582 GCA_965662615.1 Flavobacterium sp. | reverse complement strand
CGGCCACAATTTGTAATTTTGTAAAATAGCATCGTCTAAAACTTGTGCTATATTTTGTATTTGCTTGTTTGGATTACTTTCTAAAGCAGCAATAGCATCTAATTCTTCATTTAAAGGTTTAGCAACATGCAAGTGTATGCGTTTTTTTTGACCCGTAATACCGCTTATTAAATTTATAAAGTCTTCATTTTTTTCTTTAATATAGGTTTGGTCGTTTGATTGAGCCAAAAGTTGAGGCATTTTTAAAGCATCTGTTGGGTCGTACTCATACGATATAGAAACAGGAACCACTTTTAAATTTTTAAAATAGTCCGTAACCGAATCTGTATTGTTTGCCATGGCAATCATTTTTAAAACCCCAGGATGCGTAGCATCGTTTCCATCTTTGGTTCTTCCTTCGCGTTGTGCTACCCAAACCGAACGGTTTTCTTTGCTTAGCATTTGCAAAATATATTCCGAAAGTAATTTAGAGCTTTGTAATAATTCGCGAGGAGAAACGCCTCTTTTAACTAAAAAGTTTCGGTTTAATTTAGAAAGCTTCGATAAAAAATCTTTTTGCACCAAGTTATCGCCTATGGCAGATGCCGTCATTACCATTCCGTGATCGTGCAACGAAACATTTAACAAAGAGGTGTCTAAAATAATATCCCTGTGGTTAGAAATAAAAAGATATGAGGTATTGGGTTCTAAATTTTCAAAACCAGAGGTGGTAAAGCCTTCAGAGGTGTTTTCTAGAACCTTTTGAATGGATTTATACACAAAATTAATTTGAAAATCACGAATAGAATGTGTTCTGCTCAATTGCTCCTGCCAAACGGATTCATCCATATCCGGAAAGGTAAAACCCATCATCGCTTTCATCATAGGATGCTGCAACGAGGCTTTTAGCACTCCGTTTACTTCTGAATCGTAATAAGGACGTATTTCGTTAAACTTTGACATTTTTTTTAATTCTAATTTACAAATGAACAAAAAAAAGCGGATTATACCCTCTTTTTTTATTAAATATTAAAAACCTCTTCGCTGTTTTGAGTGGTGATTTTTGCAATTTCTTCTACAGAAACTCCATAAATATCTGCTAACTTTTCGGCTACTAAAACGGTATAACTACTTTCGTTTCGTTTGCCTCTAAAAGGGACCGGAGCCAAATATGGCGAATCGGTTTCTAAAACAATATGTTTTAAATCAATTTCATTTAAAAACTGATCTATTTTTCCGTTTTTAAAAGTAGAAACGCCTCCAATTCCTAATTTTAAATTATACGAAATAGCTCTTTTTGCGTCTTCTAATGTACCTGTAAAACAGTGAAATATGCCTTTTAAATCCGTACCTTTTTCTTTTTCCAACACTTCAAAAACTTCTTCAAAAGCATCTCTACAATGAATGTTTATGGGTAGTTTATACTTTTTCGCCAATTGTATTTGCATCTGAAAGGCTTCCATTTGCTCTTTTACAAAAGTTTTATCCCAAAATAAATCTACACCAATTTCGCCAACAGCCACATAATTTCCACTTTCTAATTCTTGTGCTACATGTGTTAGTTCTTCTTTGTAATTTTCTTTCACATAAGTTGGGTGCAAGCCCATCATTAAATGCACATTATTTGGATAATCTGCTTTAAGTGATTTCATTTTTTGCGTATAAGTAGAATCTATAGAAGGCACAAAAAAACGAGTTACGTTTTTTTCCATGGCACGTTGCATCATTTCGTTTCTATCTGCATCAAATTCTTCTGCGTAAAGGTGTGTGTGGGTATCGGTTAAAACCATATTTTAAAAGCCAATAGGCATTTGTAGTTGTTATTTTGGCAAATTTACAAAGTTTAAATTACTTTTGAGTTATGGAAAGTAAAACCTTAATTAATACAAAACATTATTATAAAATAAAGTTTAGCATTTTAAAAACACAACATCTGCTTATTAAAGGAAAGTTGAACCATATAAAAGCCTCTTTTATTTTAGATACTGGCGCAAGCAATAGCTGTTTGGGTTTTAATTGCATTGATAAATTTAACTTACAAGCCGAATATTCTGCTACAAAAGCAGCTGGTGCAGGTGCAACAAATATGGAAACGCAAATTGCAAACAATAGTTTGCTTCAGCTTTCTTACTTTAAAAACTCCGAAATGAGCTGGGTGCTTTTGGACCTTTCACACGTTAATTTTGCCTTAGCAAGTTTTAAAACCAAAGCCGTGGACGGCATTATTGGCGCAGATATTTTAATAAAACACCAAGCTATTATTGATTATAACAGCAACTATTTATACCTAAAAAAACCACTTAAAAATTAATTTAAGTGGTTTTGTATAATTTAAAAAAGCAGTAAACTATAGTTCTAATGCTTTTTTAGGGTTATTATCCATTAATAATTCTGTTGGGTTTTCTAATGCTTCTTTAACTGCTACTAAGAAACCTACAGATTCTCTACCATCAATAATTCTGTGGTCGTAAGAAAGTGCTACAAACATAATTGGCGCTACTACAATTTGACCGTTTTTAACCACCGGACGTTCAACAATGTTGTGCATTCCTAAAATTCCAGATTGTGGTGGGTTAATAATTGGCGTAGATAACATAGAACCAAATACACCTCCGTTAGAAATTGTAAATGTTCCTCCTGTCATTTCATCAACTGTAATTTGTCCGTCTCTTGCACGAATAGCCAAACGCTTAATTTCTGCTTCAACACCTCTAAAAGAAAGGTTTTCTGCATTACGCATTACAGGTACCATAAGTCCTTTTGGTCCAGAAACGGCAACAGAAATATCACAGAAATCATATTGAATTTGCTCTTGTCCGTCTATCATTGAGTTTACATCTGGGTACAACTGTAACGCACGTGTAACAGCTTTTGTAAAAAACGACATAAAACCAAGTCCTACTCCGTGTTTTGCTTTAAACTCTTCTTTGTACTGATTTCTCAATTCAAAAATAGGCGACATATCTACTTCGTTAAAAGTAGTAAGCATAGCAGTAGTGTTTTTAGCTTCTACCAAACGCTCTGCTACTTTTCTGCGTAGCATAGACATTTTTTTACGTTCAGAACCTCTAGCTCCTCCTGCTGGAGTTCCCATAGATGGAACTGCGTTTACAGCGTCCTCTTTTGTTATTCTACCATCTTTTCCTGTTCCTTTAATACTAGCCGGATTGATGCTTTTTTCATCTAAAATTTTACGTGCTGCTGGCGAAGGTGTTTGCGTTGCATACGTTGCTGCCGCAGGTGCTGCTGCTACTGGAGCTGCTTCTTTTTTTACTTCGGCAACTGGTGCTGCTTCTGCTTTAGCTCCTCCTGCTGGTGCTGCTGCAGAAGTATCTATTAAGCAAACTACTTGCCCAACCGCTACAGCGTCTCCCTCCTCTGCTTTAAGGGTAATTACCCCGCTTGCTTCTGCCGGAAGTTCTAATGTTGCTTTGTCTGAGTCAACCTCAGCAATAGCTTGATCTTTTTCTACATAATCACCATCTTGTACTAACCAAGTGGCAATTTCTACTTCTGTAATTGATTCTCCCGGAGAAGGGACTTTCATTTCTAAAATCATATTCTTTTAGTTTAAAAAGTTATAGTTCTAAAACGGAACTATTATCGTTGTGTTATTATTATTTGTGTGTCAATTCTTTATCAAAAACCATTGCAATTGCTCTAGCATGACGTTTTTTAGAACGCTCATAACTTCCGGCTGCTGGTGCACTGTATGCTTTTGGCGAAGCTAAACGCAGTTTCACCAAGTCAAAATTCATAAGCATATGTGCGTAAGCCCCCATGTTCTTAGGTTCTTCTTGTGCCCAAACATAGTCGGTTACGTTAGGATAAGTAGCTAATATAGCTTCTATTTCTGCTGTTGGTAGCGGGAATAATTGCTCTAAACGGACTACTGCAACATCGTTACGTTCTTGTTTTGCTCTTTCGGCAGTAATGTCGTAATAGAATTTACCAGTACAAAACACCAAGCTTGTAATTGCTTTTTTATCTGATACTTTAGGGTCGTCTAATACTTCCTGAAACTGTCCTGTTGCTAGTTCTTCCATTGAAGAAACGGCTTCTGGGTGACGCAACAAACTTTTTGGAGTAAACACAATTAATGGTTTACGGAAGTTTGTTTTCATTTGTCTTCTCATTAAATGGAAGAAGTTAGCAGGCGTTGTACAATCGGCAATATACATATTGTGTTTTGCGCAAAGTTGTAAGTAACGTTCCATACGAGCAGATGAATGCTCTGCTCCTTGGTTTTCGTATCCGTGAGGTAATAAGAAAACCAATCCGTTTTGGTTGTTCCACTTGTCTTCTCCTGCAGAGATGTATTGGTCTATCATAATTTGTGCACCGTTGGAGAAATCTCCAAATTGTGCTTCCCAAATGGTTAGTGTTTTTGGCGAAGCCAAAGCATAACCGTATTCAAAACCAACTACTCCATATTCTGAAAGTAATGAGTTGTAGATATAAAAGTTTCCTTTTTTATTTTTTAAATTGTTTAAAAGCACAATTTCTTCTTCAGAATCTTCTACTTTTAAAACTGCATGACGGTGCGAGAATGTTCCTCGCTCTACGTCTTGCCCAGAAATACGAACATCATAGCCTTCGGTCATTAACGAACCATACGCTAATAATTCTCCCATTGCCCAATCCAACTCATTTCGGCCAAAAGCCATATCTTTTCTATCGTTAATTAAACGAGAAAGCTTGTTTATGAATTTTTTATCTTCTGGTAAATCTGTTATTGTTTTTGCTATTTCTTTTAAACCATCTAAAGCAAAAGTAGTGTCAAAAGATTGCAACATTACATCGTCTGAAACTTGTTCAAATCCTTCCCATTCATTTTGCATAAATGGCGTAATAACCGTTAAGTCGTTTTTACGAGAAGCTTCTAATTTCTCGTCTAGCATATCTTTATATTTGGTTTCTAAACCTTTTACATAACTTGCATCTATAATTCCTTCTTGTTGAAGTTTAGCTGCATAAATATCTCTAGAATTTTTGTGCTTAGAAATGGCTTTATATAGTTTAGGTTGCGTAAAACGTGGCTCATCACCTTCGTTATGACCGTATTTTCTATAGCCTAAAAGGTCTATAAAAACATCTCCACCAAACTCCATTCTATAATCTAATGCAAAAATCATGGCGTGAACCACTGCTTCGGCATCATCTGCGTTTACGTGTAATACTGGCGACAAAGTTACTTTGGCAATATCTGTACAATAGGTTGATGAACGCGCATCTAAATAATTCGTTGTAAAACCAACTTGATTATTTATAACCAAATGTATAGTTCCACCTGTTTTATACCCATCTAAATTTGCCATTTGTATTATCTCATACACAATTCCTTGTCCTGCTATGGCGGCATCTCCATGTACTGCTATTGGCAACACTTTAGAAAAATCGTCGGCATAATGACGGTCTTGTTTGGCTCTTGCAATACCTTCTATAACTGCACCAACCGTTTCTAAGTGCGAAGGATTGGGTGCTAAATTTAAGTTTATTTTTTTACCGCTGTCTGTAATTCTATCAGATGTAAGTCCCAGATGGTATTTTACATCACCATCGAAAGAATTTTCATCGTCATAATCTTTACCATCAAACTCTGAGAATATATTTTGTGGATTTTTGCCAAAAATATTTGCCAAAACATTTAAACGACCACGGTGTGCCATTCCCATTACAAACTGCTCCACACCTCTGTCAGCAGCAGCTTCTATAAGCGCATCTAATGCAGGTATAGCAGCTTCACAACCTTCTAGTGAAAATCGTTTTTGACCAACGTATTTAGTATGTAAAAAAGTTTCGAAAGAAACGGCTTCGTTTAGTTTTCTTAGTATATTTTTCTTTTGATCTGCATTAAAGTTCGATTGGTTTTCGTTAATGTCCAATCTGTTTTTAACCCATTCTAGTTTTCTAGGTTCGCGAATGTACATGTACTCCACACCAATATGTTGGCAATACACTTTCTTTAAATGGTTTATTATTGCCGATAAAGAGCTTGGAGGCATGTTAACTATTTTAGCTGCATCAAAAACCGTGTTTAAATCGGCCTCTGAAAGGTCAAAATGAGCTAAATCTAATGTAGGTTCGTAGGTTCTTCTTTCTCTAACAGGATTGGTTTCTGTAAAAAGATGCCCTCTTGTTCTGTAGCCTTCTATAAGACGAAGTACATTAAACTCTTTAACTGTTTTTTCCGAAACAGCACCTGATGCTACTGTATTTACTACTTCTGCTGCTAAATCTTCTGATGTAACAAACTCGTTTGCAAAGTCAAAACCTTGAAAAAAGCTACGCCAACTTGGCTCTACGCTATCAGGGTTTACGGTATATTGGTCGTATAAATCTGCAAAAAATGCTGTATGTGCTGCGTTTAAAAAGGAAAACCTATCCATATTGTTGCCTTAAAGACGTTTAAATTAATAAATTTAGGCAAAAGTAAAACATTTGACATAATCTTTTGCTTATTTTTACATAGATTTATGAAATATTTTGCAAAATACGTATATCTCAATTGCTGAAATGTTTTTTTAATTTACTTTAAAAAAAGTAATACTAATTTAATAATTTTATAAAATGATGTGCTTAAAATCGATTAAAAACAAAATAATTGTTCCTTTTTTATGTTGTTGTTCTTTGTCTGTCTTTTCTCAAACTCAAGAAACAATAGAACCAAAAAGCGAATTTTGGAAAAAAGTACAATTTGGAGGCGGGCTAGGACTTAATTTTGGAAACAACTTTACCAATATTTTTGTAGCGCCAAGTGCTATATATAATGTAAACAAGTATTTTGCTTTTGGGCCTTCGTTGCAATACAACTATATTAACAGTAAAAACCTATATACTTCGCATGTGTATGGTGCAAGTGTAATTGGTATTGGGTCGCCTATTCCTGAAATTCAACTTTCGGCAGAAGTAGAGCAATTGCGAATTTCTACCACTTATAACACTGGATTTACAAATAACAATTCAGACACCTGGAATACGGCTTTGTTTTTAGGTGGCGGTTATAACACAGGCGGACTCACTATGGGTATTCGTTATAATGTGTTGTATAACAAAAACGACTCCGTTTATAACCCAGCTTGGATGCCATTTCTAAGGGTGTTTTTTTAGTATTTATTTCTAAACCATACTTTTTGCCATTCTCTTTTTAAAACTAAAAAGCAAACTTGTTCGCTTAGTTTTAAAACATCAGAGCCGTCTAGTTTTTTTATCTCTGCTTCGGAAACATCTATAATATAAAGTAAACTAAGATACGCATCAAACTTGTATTGTATGAGTTTGTATAGCTTTTCGTGTAATTGATTTTTTAGTTCTAATGACGAAATGGAGGCAGGAAAATCCAATGGTTCGTTCCCTAAATTAAAATCTTTATTGAGTTGCAGTACTAGTTGTTCGTATAAATTTACACTTTCTGCTTCTAAAAAAAGCATTTCTATACTTACAGGTGTTTTGTGCATTATACAGTTCTGCGCATTAAATTTTCACCAAAAGCAATTAAAGAGGCTTTACTTTCTGCAGAAACATCTAAATCATTTAAACCTTCAAATGCTTTTTGGGTATAAATTGCAATTGCTTCTTGGGTAGCTTTTGCAGCACCTGTTTCAACAAACAACTGTTTTACATTCGCAATTTTCTGAGTGTTGTCTTTTGGTTGAATAGAAAATAAATGAGCTATTTGCTCTTTGTTTTCGGGAGAAGAAAACTCCATTGCTTTTAAGTATAAATAGGTTTTTTTATTTTCAATTATATCACCTCCAACTTGTTTCCCAAAAGTTTCGGGGTCACCAAAAGCGTCTAAATAATCGTCTTGTAACTGAAATGCAATACCTAAATTTAAACCAAAATTATATATTGAATTTGCGTTTTTTTCTGAAGTTTCGGCAACAATAGCACCCATTTTCATGGCAGCAGCAACCAAAACCGCTGTTTTAAACTCAATCATTTTTAGGTATTCTTCTTGGGTAACATCATCTCTGGTTTCAAAATCTACATCGTACTGCTGTCCTTCGCAAACCTCTAAAGCGGTTTTACTAAACAACTTTGCCAATTCCATAAAAACGGGAGCTGGGTAATTTTCAAAATACTGATACGCCAAAATCAACATAGCATCTCCCGACAGAATTCCTGTATTTATATCCCACTTTTCGTGAACGGTTTGCTGCCCTCTTCTTAGTGGCGCATCGTCCATAATATCGTCGTGAATTAGAGAGAAGTTATGAAAAACCTCAACAGCAGTTGCAGCAGACAAGGCTTTTTTATAATCTGCACCAAAAATTTCTGCCGTCATTAAGGTTAAAACAGGTCGCAACCTTTTTCCTCCTAACGCCAATATATACGAAATGGGTTCGTATAAGTTTTTAGGGTTTTGAGAAAGCACTATAGAATCAAAATGCTGACTTATACAATCTTGATAAAAGGAAACTGGTTTCATACTTGGGATTTTATACCTTATTTTAAAATACAAAATTAGCCATTTATTGCCAAAACAAGAAGTTTTACTTTGTTTTTTTGTTTAAAAGAAAGCTAACAATTATTTAACAAAAACTTTGGAAACTTTTGTTGTGTTTAAAGTTTTCTATTGTATCTTTGCAACCGAATTAACAAACAAAATGAAAGATAATATTCTTAAAAAAGCAGCAGATATGTTCATTACACTTGGTTTTAAGAGTGTAACTATGGACGATATTGCTAATGAAATGAGTATTTCTAAAAAAACCATTTATCAGCATTTTAGCAATAAAACCGAATTAGTTAAAAACGTAACGACTTATGTATTTAGCAGCATTGCTTGTGGAATAGACGAAATAATTGAGCAAAGCACCAACCCTATTGAAGAACTATACGATATAAAACAGTTTGTGCTATTGCAATTAAAAAACGAGGCGGTATCGCCGAGTTATCAGCTTCAAAAATATTACCCAAAAATATATATAAAACTTAAAAAAATGCATTTCGAAAAAATGCACGTTTGTATTATAAACAACATTAACAAGGGTATAAAAATGGGACTTTACAGAGAAGGAGTAAACACAGAACTCATTTGTCGTTTTTACTTTTCGGGCATGACCAACATTAAAGATGAGGAGTTGTTCCCGTCTGCAAGTTTTGATCCTATTAGGGTACAAAACGAATTTTTAGAATATCATTTAAGAGGTGTTTGCACCTTAAAAGGAATAGAAAAAGTAGAACAATTAATTAAACAAAATACCAATTATGAGAAATAAAATTATCTTATTTATTTCGTTATTAAGTCTTTATGGCTGGAGTCAGGAAACAAAATCCAACTCATTTACACTAGAAGAGGCAATAAATTATGCTCTAGAAAACAGTTATAATGCAAAAAACAATGCCAAAGACATTGAAATAGCAAAAGCAAAAAGATGGGAAACCATTGCTAGCGGATTGCCACAAATAAACGCAGCTGTTGGCTATCAAAACAATATCGAAATACAAAAATCGGTTGTGCCTGCAGAGTTTTTTGGAGGTATGCCAGGCGAATTTGCGGAAGTTGCCTTTGGTACAAAACAAAACATGAATGCAGTTGGAACGCTAAGTCAGTTGCTTTTTGACGGTTCGTATTTAGTCGGTTTGCAAGCTAGTAAAGTGTATTTAGAAATAACAGAAAACGCAAAAAAACAATCGGACATTGCATTAACAGAAAATGTAATTAATGCCTACAATAATGTTTTAATGGCACAAGAAGGGGTTTTAATTTACGAAAAAAACGTAGCAAACCTCAACCAAACTTTAAAAGAAACCAAAGCCATGTTTGCCAATGGTTTTATAGAAGAAGAAAATGTAGAGCAATTGCAAATTACACTTTCGCAATTAAACAGCGCGTTAAACAACACCAAGCGTATGCAAAACATTGCCCTTAACATGCTTAAAATAACAATAGGAATGCCAATTGAAGAGCAATTAACCTTGAGTAACTCGCTACAAGAGTTAACCGAAAATAAAATTGAACTAATAAACAAAGAGGCAGGTTTTAGTTTAGAAAACACCGTGGAATACCAAATTGCAGCAAACAACAGTAAGGCTAAAAGTTTACAAGTAAAACTAGAACAAAGCAAGTATTTACCTAGCCTTGCGGCAAATGTAAATTTTGGTTACAACGCTTTTAACAACGAATTTAAATTTTTAACAAACGAACAAAAATGGTTGAATTATTCTAATGTTGGTTTAAATTTAAACATCCCTATTTTTTCAAGTTTTGGAAGAAAAGCCAGAGTAACACAATCTAAAATTGAATTAGAAAAAGCAAATACACAACTTGATATGGTTGCAGAACAATTGGAATTAAACTACCAAAATGCATTAAGCAATTACGAGTTTACACTGGAAGATTTAAGTGCTGCAAAACAAAACTTAAAACTATCTGAAAGGATAGAAAACAAACAGAAAATAAAATATAAAGAAGGCTTAAGTAGCAGTTTTGAATATACCGAGGCACAACGCCAATTATATACAGCACAACAAAACCTTATTAAAGCACAAATAGAACTTATTAATAAAAAAGCGGCTTTAGACCGCATCATCAATCAAAACTAATTGCAATACCATAAAAAAATGAAAAACAATTTACTTACCTTATTAAGTGTTTTAGTGTTAGCCTCTTGTGGTGGCGACAAAAAAAACAGCACCGAAAATGTTATAGAAAACGGAGATTTATCTGCTTTAAGAGCAAAAAGAACTGAATTGGTTACAGCTTCGGATGCTTTATTAAAAGAAATTCAGCAAATAGACGATGCAATTAGTATAAAAGACGATTCACATAAAATGGCTTTGGTTTCTACAATGACAGCTAAAGACACTTTATTCAATCATTATATAGAAGTACAAGCAGCAGTTCAAACAAAACAAAACATAGTTTTAAATGCACAATATGGAGGAACGTTAAGTCGTGTTTTAGTAACAGAAGGACAAACTGTAAGACAAGGACAAACTTTAGCAAATATTGACGATGGTGGTTTGGGTCAGCAATTGGCACAAATGGAAGTTCAGGTTTCTTTAGCAAAAACAACCTACGAGCGTCAGCAAAACTTATGGAACCAAAAAATTGGCTCTGAGATGCAATATTTACAAGCAAAAGCAAGTTACGAAGGGCAATTAAAAGCCATTGGTCAAATGAAAAGTCAATTGGCTAAAACACGCATTACTGCTCCATTTTCTGGAACTATAGATCAAATTGTAACCGAGCAAGGATCGGCAGTTGGGCCAGGTACTCCAGTTATGCGAATAGTAAGTTTAGCCAACATGTATTTAGAGGCTAGTGTACCAGAAAAAAATATTAAAACCGTTAAAAAAGGAACCGAAGTTATGGTAGAATTACCTGTAATTGGTGAGTCGCTAACTACTAAAGTTTCTACAGCTAGTAATTATATTAACCCCGCTAATCGTACATTCGATATTCAAGTTAATGTACCTAACAAATCGGGAAATATTAAACCAAACCTTACGGCAAAACTTAAAATTAAAGACTATAGCAACCCAAAAGTTGTTACTGTACCGTTAAGTATTATTTCGGAAAACGCAGAGGGTGAACAATATTTATATGTAGCTTCTAACATTAAAAAAGATGAAGCAATTGCTAAAAAAGTAATTATTACAACAGGTTTATCTTACGGTACAGAAATTGAGGTTTTATCAGGTATAAACGCTGGAGATCAGATTATTAAAGAAGGTGCAAGAAGCGTAAAAGACGGTCAAAAAGTATCTATAATTAAATAGTAAAAAAATGAGTACCAATAACACAGAAAAAGAATTCAAATTATCGTCGTGGGCCATTGAAAACAAAATGACCGTTTACGTGACCATGATCATGTTCTTGTTTTTAGGTCTTTCGGCATATTACAGCATGCCAAGAGAAGATTTTCCTGAAATTAAAGAAACCAAAATATACATCAGTACTGTTTACCCAGGTAATACAGCTGAGGATATTGAGCGTTTAATTATTGATCCGTTAGAAGATGAATTAAGAAACGTGAGTAATGTGGTTAAAATACTTTCTACTTCGCAAGAAGATTATGGTATTGTAACAGTGGAGTTCGACGAAAAAATATCAGTTGAGTCTGCAAAACAAAAAGTAAAAGACAAAATTGACGGGAAAACCAGTGGAGAAGACTGGCCAACTTTTAATGGTGCAAAAGTAGAACCTTCTGTTTTTGACCTTAACATGTCTGAAGAAGTGCCTATTGCAAACATCAATATTCAAGGAGATTACCCTGTAGAAAAGTTAAAATTTTACGGTGAATATTTAGAAGATAAAATTGAAGCTTTAGACGAAATTAAGCAAGTTGATATTAGAGGTGCTCAAGAAAAAGAAGTAGAAATTGCCGTTGACATTTATAAAATGATGGCATCTAAAGTTAGTTTTGACGATGTAATAAACGCCGTAAGAGGCGGAAACGTAACTATGTCGGCAGGTAACTTAATTTCTAACGGACAACGAAGAACCATTCGTATTTTAGGTGAAATAGAAAACCCAGTAGATTTAGAAAGTTTTGTAGTTAAAACACAAGGCGGTTCTATTTACCTTAGAGATGTGGCAACTGTTACTTTTAAAGATGTAGATAAAACTACCTACGCCAGAGAATTTAACAGCAAACAAAACAACAGCAGCAGTGTAGTAATGTTAGACGTTAAAAAACGTGCTGGAAAAAACATGATTGAAGCGGCTGAAAAAATAAAAACAATTATTAAAGATGCCGAAGAAAATTATTTGCCAAAAGATTTAAAATTAACTTTAGCAAACGACCAATCTTCTCGAACATTAAATCAGGTTGATGATTTGGTAAACAATATTATTTTCGGAATATTATTGGTTGTAGGTGTTTTGATGTTTTTCTTAGGTTTTAGAAACGCACTATTTGTAGGTTTTGCAATTCCAATGTCTATGTTTATGTCGTTTATGATATTAAACGCATTGGGTTACACTATGAATACAATGATACTTTTTGGACTTATTATGGGTCTGGGAATGCTAGTAGATAATGGAATTGTAGTGGTAGAAAACGTGTATCGTTTAATGGAAGACGAAGGCATGAACCGTATAGAAGCCGCTAAAAAAGGTATTGGCGAAATTGCCTTACCTATTATTATTTCTACCGCAACAACTGTAGCTGCCTTTGTACCGCTAGGTTTGTGGCCTGGAGTTATGGGACAATTTATGATATATTTCCCTATAACATTATCCGTTGTATTGGGTTCATCTTTATTTGTAGCCATCTTTTTTAACTCGGTATTAGTATCGCAGTTAATGGACATAAACGAAAAAGTACTTTCTAAAAAAACACTCATAAAACTAACTATAATTTTAGGCGGTTTAGGTCTGTTTATTTTAATTTTTGGAGGTGCAATTAGAGCTTTAGGTTCTGTAATGATCTTAACAGCTATATTGTTTTGGTTATACAAATATTTTATAAAAGGTTGGACTACTGGTTTCCAGACTAAAGTACTAACACGTTGGGAAAACGGATACGAAAAAGGATTAAAATTTTTCTTGTCTGGTAAAAAACCTATAGCTGTAGTAATTGGAATGGGCGTAATGTTTTTTGTTATTCTTGGTTTGTATTTTGGCTGGAGCGTTGGTAGTGGAAGAACCAAAGTAGAATTTTTCCCAGACAACACACCCAATCAAATTATAGTGTATGTAGAATATCCACAAGGAACTGACATTAAAAAAACCAACGAAATTACCCAAGCTATAGAAAAAAGAGTATATGCAGTAATAAGTAATAATGAATTTTTAAATCCAGACGACCAGTCGAATTACTTGGTGGAAAGTGCTGTTGCGCAAGTGGGTGAAGGTGCTGGAAACCCTCAAACCGATGGCGGTTCTTCGGCAGAAATGCCACACAAAGGAAAAATTACCGTTTCTATGCGAGAGTTCAAGTACCGTAACGGTTTAGATTCTGAAGTGTTGCGTAAAAAAGTACAAGAAGCTTTAAAAGATATTTACCCTGGTGTTTCCATTTCGGTAGAAAAAGATGCTGTTGGACCTCCTGCGGGATATCCTATAAATATTGAAATAAAAGGAGAAGACTATGCAGCGTTAATTAACACTGCCGAACAAATGAAAGACTTCTTAAACACTAAAAATGTGCCTGGTGTAGATGAACTAAAAATTGATGTTAACAAAGGAAAACCAGCAATGAAAGTTTCAGTTGACAGAGCAAAAGCGGGAGAAATGGGTGTTTCTGCTAGCCAAGTAGGTAATCAATTGCGTCGTTCTATTTTTGGTGAAAAAGCAGGTATTTATAAAAAAGATGGTGACGATTATGACATCTATGTCCGTTTTAACGAAGAAAACAGATATAACCCAAGTGCTATATTTAACCAAAATATCACGTTTAGAGACATGGCATCTGGGCAAATAAAAGAAATTCCTGTTAGTACGGTTGCTTCTCAAAAAAACACCTCATCGTTTAGTGCTATAAAACACAAACACACTCAACGAGTGGTTGTACTTTATTCTGCTTTAGCCCCTGGATTTACAGATGCAGGTGCTGCGGTTGCTCAAATACAAGCCGAAATGGTGAATTTTGATGCGCCAAAAGGAATAACTTTTGATTATACAGGACAGTTAGAAGAACAGGGCAAACAAATGGCTTTTTTAATGGGCGCATTGTTTACAGGTTTATTCTTAATTTTCTTAATCTTAATTTTCCAATTCAACTCGGTTTCTAGACCTGCAATTATTATGGTTGCTGTGTTTTTAAGTTTTATTGGTGTATTTTTAGGTTTAATGTTAACAGGTTGGCCGTTTGTTATTATGATGACCATGATGGGGATTATATCTCTAGCTGGTATTGTTGTTAATAATGGTGTTGTACTTTTAGATTACACCGATTTGTTAATTGCCCGAAGAAAAGAAGAACTTAATTTACCTAGCACTGCCTTATTGAGTAAAGAAGATATTTTTAATGCAATTGTAACTGGAGGTAAAGCACGTTTGCGTCCTGTATTACTAACAGCTATTACTACCGTTTTAGGTTTAATACCTTTGGCAACTGGTTTAAATATTGATTTCTTTAGTTTATTTTCTACAGGGAATCCAAATATTTATGTAGGTGGAGATAATGTTATTTTCTGGGGACCTTTAGCGTGGACCGTAATTTTCGGATTACTATTTGCTACTTTCTTAACCCTAATTGTTGTTCCAGTATTATTCTATTTGGTAAACAGAGTAAAAATTAGATTGTACAATTACAGAAATAAAGCTGCTTAATTATTAAGCTTTATTTTATAAAAAAAGCCAGCAAATGCTGGCTTTTTTGTGTTTTAAAAACAAAAGTATTACCTTTTAATTTCTACCACGTGTGGGTAAGGAATTTCTATGTTTGCAGCATCTAAAGCTTCTTTAACTTGTTCTGTAACATCAAAATAAACCGTCCAATAATCTTCTGATTTACACCACGGACGTACGGCAAAGTTAACTGAACTGTCTGCTAATTCTAATACGTTAACCGAAGGTTCTGGTGTTTGTAATACTAGTGAATGTTTTTCTAAAACGTCTTGCAGCACTTTTTTAGTGGTTTTAATATCAGCATCATAACTCACACCAAAAACCAAATCTACTCTTCGCGTACCTTCTGTTGTATAATTAATAATTGTTCCGTTTGATAATGTTCCGTTTGGAATAATAATTTCTCTATTAGAAAGTCCCGTTAATTTAGTTGTAAAAATTTCAATCTCTTTTACTACTCCTATTTCACCTTGAGCTTCTATTAAATCGCCCAATTTAAAAGGTTTAAAAACCATAATAAGCACACCTCCTGCAAAGTTAGCTAATGAACCCTGAAGTGCTAAACCAACAGCCAAACCAGCTGCAGCAAGTATAGCAGCAAAAGAAGTCGTCTCTACTCCTAACTGAGAAAGAATAGCTAAAAACAATAAAATTTTAAAAATCCAGCCTATTAAATTTAACAAAAAACGCTGAAGACTTTCTTCATATTCAGCCTTAACCATTATTTTTTTAATAATTTTTATTGCTTTTTTTATTAACCAAGTACCTATAAACCATATTACTATAGCACCTACTACTTTAATTCCGTATTCTATTGCAAAACTCATTGCTTTTTCTGTCATTGCATTCAAATCCATATTATTTTGTGTTTTTATATTTATACTTCAAAAATACTAACTACAATCCGCAAACCCAAAATTAATGGATGTAAACAAAAAAGACCGCTAAAAGCGGTCTTTTTAATAATTTAATCTTAAAGATTAATTTTTTGCCAATGTTTCGTTTGACCATTTTTTTACTTCTGCAATTCTACTGTCAGAATAATCAACTTCATTTAACGTATTTGCGTTCCAGAAAAACCATTTACCTGTTTTATGACCTAAACTATACTCACCCATAGCTTCTTTTTCTCCATTTACAGAGTAAGAAACCCATGTGCCATGAAGTTTTCCGTCTAAATAAAAACCTTGTTCTTTTACAGCACCATTTTCGTAATAATAGGTTGCTTTTACTTTGTTATCTATAATTTCAAATTTTGGCTCAACTTCTTGTGCTGTTATTATTCCCGAAAGGAACAAAACCAATGTCATAATTAAATTTTTCATCTGTTCTATTTTTTAAATTAAATCTTATTTCCTTGTTGTGTTATAACAAAGATAATTTATTTTTTACAATAAACAAACTTTTACTTAACAATTTGGTAACATTGAAGTTTTAAAAAATTGTATTCTAATAAAGAAACGCCTGAAATCAATAGTTTCAGGCGTTTTAAAGATTTTTATTAATGTAAAATTAATGTTAAGGCATAAGTTCATTAAGCTGTTTCGTAAGTTTTTTATCCGATGGTCTTGCGGCATCTGCATCTAAAACAATACTATCTGGGTCAATTAATAAAAAGCGAGGAATACTGTTTATTTCAAATGCTTTCACAAAATCTGAACTCCAACTGTTGTCTGCAAAAATCTGCACTCCACCCAGTTCTTTTTCTTTAACCATTTTAGCCCATTTTTCTTTGTCTTTTAATGCGTCTACAGACAAGCTAATAAACACAATATCTTTATCGTGAAAAGCTTTTTCTACTTCTTTTAAATGCGGAATTTCTGCTCTACAAGGTGCACACCATGTTGCCCAAACATCTATATACACGTATTTACCTTTAAAATCGGTTAAGCTTACTTTTTCACCAGCAATATTTTCATATGTAAAGTTTGGAGCTTCAATTCCGTTTAATTTTTTAGTTTTTTGCGCCTGTGCATAATATTGCTGAATACCTAAAAACTCTTGTAAGAGCATCCTTTTATATTTACTCTTAAAGTCAGGGTCTAAATCTTCTGCTTCAAAAGCAGCTAGTCTTTTTTCTTTTAGTGCTTCAAATGTCTTATAAAAAGCTTCTTTTTCTAGATCCATCATGCCAAACAACTCTTCGTTTTCGTTGGACAATGCTTTTTGAGCTAAATAATTGTTTTCTTTTGCACCAACGCCAGTGTAAACAATAGACTCATCAAACTCGGCCGCATCCATTTCTAAACTTAAATCTGTGCCTGGTTTTAAAAACAGAGTAGTGTATTCTACACCGTCATAAAACTGATAAATATTTGCTTCGGCTTTAAAAGTTGATTCAAAATTACCTTTCTCATCGCCTTTTATTTCGTGGTTAAATGACCTGCCAGAGCGAATAAAAATTGAGTTGGTATTTGGATTTTTAATACTTGCTTTAAAATGGACCTCTTGGGCAAAGCCCATCAGAAAAAAACAAAAACTAAAAAACGAGAATGTGAATTTATTTGTCATAATAATAAAATAAAGATTGATTTAATGTAAATATAGTACAAAATAGCAAAACCTAAAATCTATTTAACACAAAACGTTTTATAATTGATATTTGTTGTTATTTTTGTAAAAAATATATTTTATGTACAGATCACATTCTTGTGGTGCATTAAACGCATCGCATATAAATACCGAAGTTACTTTAGCCGGTTGGGTGCAAAAAACGCGCGACAAAGGTTTTATGATATGGATAGACCTAAGAGACCGTTACGGAATAACGCAACTTATAGTTGATGAAGAGCGTACACCTAAAGCCGTTTTTGAAATGGCAAAATCTTTGGGTAGAGAGTTTGTAGTACAGGTAAAAGGTACGGTAATAGAACGTGAATCTAAAAACACAAAAATACCTACTGGCGAAATAGAAATATTGGTAACCGACTTAACCGTTTTAAACCAAGCCGAAGTGCCTCCATTTACAATAGAAGATGATACCGACGGTGGCGAAGACATACGAATGAAATACCGCTATTTAGATATTAGAAGAAACCCTGTAAAAAACAACCTTATTTTTAGACATAAAGTAAGTATGGCAGTGCGTAACTTTTTATCTAACGAAGGGTTTTGTGAGATAGAAACGCCTTACCTTATTAAATCTACTCCAGAAGGTGCTAGAGATTTTGTAGTACCAAGCAGAATGAACGAAGGGCAGTTTTATGCTTTGCCACAATCACCGCAAACCTTTAAGCAATTACTTATGGTGGGTGGTATGGATAAATATTTTCAAATAGTAAAATGTTTTAGAGACGAAGATTTACGTGCAGACCGTCAGCCCGAATTTACACAAATTGACTGCGAAATGGCGTTTGTAGAACAAGAAGACATTTTAAATATATACGAAAATTTAACCCGTCATTTATTAAAAGAAATTAATGGTATAGAAATAGATGCATTCCCAAGAATGACCTACGACCACGCCATGAAAACGTATGGAAACGACAAACCAGACATCCGTTTTGATATGAAGTTTGGTGAACTAAATGCTGTTGCTCAGCACAAAGATTTTGGTGTTTTTAATACTGCCGAATTGGTAGTAGGAATTGCCGTTCCGGGAGCAGCAAATTACAGCAGAAAAGAAATTGATGCACTTATAGAATGGGTAAAACGCCCACAAGTAGGTGCGCAAGGTATGGTTTATGTAAAGTACAACGACGACGGAAGTTTAAAATCGTCGGTAGATAAGTTTTATGACGAAGCCGATTTAAAAAACTGGGCAGAAGCTACACAAGCTAAAGCGGGTGATTTAATATTGGTATTGTCTGGGCCTGCAAATAAAACCAGAGCACAATTAAGTGCCTTACGTATGGAGTTGGCTACACGTTTAGGTTTACGTAAACCAAACGAATTTGCTCCACTTTGGGTAGTTGATTTTCCGCTTTTAGAATGGGACGAAGAAAGCAACCGTTACCACGCAATGCACCACCCGTTTACTTCGCCAAAACCAGAAGACATGCATTTAATAGATACCGCTCCAGGAGAAGTTCGTGCTAATGCGTATGATTTGGTTATGAACGGAAACGAAATTGGCGGAGGTTCAATTCGTATTCACGATAGAAAACTACAAAGCAGAATGTTCGATCTTTTGGGCTTTACACCCGAAGAAGCACAAGCTCAATTTGGCTTTTTATTAAACGCATTTGAATATGGTGCTCCACCACACGGAGGTTTGGCATTTGGTTTAGATCGTTTGGTAGCTATTTTGGGCGGTCAAGAAACCATTCGCGACTTTATTGCTTTCCCAAAAAACAATTCAGGTAGAGATGTAATGATAGATGCCCCATCTAAAATTGATAATGCACAGTTAGACGAATTACATATTCGTTTGAAATAAAAAATATTATGAAATATATTTTACGCATTTTAATAGTTCTCTTTATAAGTTTTATAATTTATGGCTATTATTTAAACAGTTTGGTTGTAAAATCGGGTGATAAATGGATAGGCATTGGCGTTCTAATTATGGCTTTTGTGCTTATGCCTTTGTTTTTATGGAGCAGGTACAAAAACAAAAAATTGACCGATTTTAAATTAGATCCTAAACTTTTTAATCCTGAAAATACTGATAATCAATAATTTTTAAAAATTTATTTACATTAAAAAGGATTTTGTATTGTTTTAAAAACTATCTTTGAGCATTATTAATTATTTTATATTACAAAATGCGAACAGGCACAGTAAAATTCTTCAACGAATCTAAAGGTTACGGTTTTATAACTGACGAAGAAACAGGACAAGACATTTTCGTTCACGCAAGTGGAATGAGAGTAGAATCACTAACTCAAGGAGAGCGTGTAAACTTTGAAGAAGAAGAAGGAAGAAAAGGTAAAGTTGCTGCACAAGTAACAGTTATCGAAGACTAATATATATTACTTTTTGATTACCGAATTATTAAACGCTCTTTAAAAGAGCGTTTTTTTTTGACCCAAAAAAGAGAGCAACTTAAATAAGTTGCTCTCTTTTTATATCTTTTATTTTAAAACAAATTACGACCTACCCAACCAAGATTCTGGATTTAGAGTGTCACTATTTTGATAAATTACAAATTTAAGGACTGCTTTATTTGAACTGTTTGTGTGAATTACACCTAATGTTTGTTTTACATTTATTTTTTGACCAATACTTACCGAAACATTATCTAAATTTAAATATACAGTAATAAAATCGGCATGGCGAATATAAACTGCTTTTAAATTAGTTGTTCCTTGTTTTTGAATATTCATCACCTCACCATCAAAAATGGCTCTAGCTCTACTGCCAGGCGAAGTAGCTATTTCTATTCCCGAATTATAAATCTGTAAACTCGATATAGCTGGGTGTGGTTGATTTCCGTAACGCACTTGTATAAAACCGTTGTCTACTGGCCAAGGTAACTTACCTTTATTGGCTTTAAAATTACTAGATACTATTTTACCCTCTGGTGTTAAGTCAAACTTATCACTACCGCCACTGTATGTACTTGGTGTACTTGGCACATCTACTTTTTTAATTTTACCTTCGGCAATAGCTTTTTCTCTTGCCGCCTTTTCTCTTGCTGCTTTTTCTCTGTTGGCTTTAGCAATTGCTTCTGCAATAATTCGCTTTATTTGTTTGTCAATATCGTTTGCTTCTTGTTGCTTTTTAGAAATTTCTGCGGTATATTTCTTTTTGTCTTTTTGAATTATTTTTATAAGATCTTCACGTTCTTGCTTTTGAATAATAAGCGCCTCTTTCTCTTTTATGGTTTCCTCTAAAACTTTTTCTTTTTTGTATTTTGACTTTTCTAACTTCGCAACATTATCCATTAAATCGTCTTGTTTTTCTTTTATTTCGTCACCTTGATTTTTTCTAAAGCTAGCATATTGTTTCATGTACTGAATGCGTTTATAGGCTTGTAAAAAACTGTTAGATGAAAGCACAAACATAACTCTACTATTGTCGTTTCTACTTTTATACGACTTTACAATCATTTTAGAATAGTCTTCTTTAAGTACTTTTAGCTCACGGTTAAGCTTATTTATTTTCTTTTGCGTTATGTAAATATCATCATCTAACTGACGCATTTGCTTAGTTGTAGTAGATATAAACTTTTCGCTTAACTTTATTCTTGCGTTATTCTCAGATATTTTAGAAAGCGTAGATTTTTCCTTTTTCTTTTCTACATTTAAAAGCTTTTTAAACGAAAACATTTCTTTTAAAATAGCAGCTTTCTTAGCTTCTAGCTGTTCCTGTTTGTTAGGTTGAGCTATAGCTGCAAAAGTGAATAAACATACAAATAAGAAAAACAGTTTTTTCATGAAAATATTTTTTACAAAGTTAATTGGTTTCTGCAAATATTAGTTATTGAATGTAAATTTGTTTGCAATTATCTGGCACATTATAGCTCATTCTTAATGGCTCATTTAGTGTTATTTTTTTAGTCTCAATTTCTATTCTCGTATTTCCTTTGGTTTGAGCAATAAGAGTATACTGACTTGGAAACGGCATGTTTTCTACGTTTATAAATGCAGAATACGCGGTTTTAAATGTATTTGTAGCGTTTGCTCTAGAAATACTTTGTTCTAATACCATATTAGAAGTAGCATTAAATACTGTTTTTAGTAGGTAACCATTTTCTAAAACATTAGTATAAACCGCATCTGTTTCTGTTGGTTTATTCTTTTTTAAATCTATAATTGAACGACCCAATAAAAGGTTTTGCAACTTATAAAAATCTACATCTGTACCTAAAAAATCACTTAATACGTTAAAATCACCTTCAAAAAAAGTACGATTTATTTTTTCGTAATACTTTACCTCTTTTGGAGTAATTAAAGCCCTGGCCACAGGAAAACCCATTGCTTTTATAGATATCCAGATGGTTTTGTTGTATTCTATTTTAATATCGGCAGAAACATTTTGATTTTCTGTAGTACTACTGTAATTTATGTTTGAATTAAAATATACGGTATTAAAGTCTTGCTCTTTTATTTGTTTTAAATAATCGTTTAAAGCGTTTTTATTGGTGTTTAAATCTAAAATTTCTGTTGCTTTGTGTTTTGTTTTACAAGCCGTTAGCAATATAAAACAGATACCTAAAGTAACTATAAAATTATAATTTATCTGCTTTTTGCTTGTATTCATTTGCTTTAGAACTGTTGTTTAATTGGGTATAACTTTCCGTTAACTGCTGGTATATTTTTTTTAATAAAACAGGATCTTCTATTACATAATCTGCACCATCTTTTAAATAGTTAACGGCTTTTTGTGGGTTTTGTTGCTTGTTGTAAGCTAGACCCAAGTAATAATTTAAAATAGGTTGGGTTGGAAATAATTCCAATTGATTTTCTGCCAATTTTTGTATTTCATTAAATTTATCTTGTTTTTCATAAAGCTGAATTACAAAGCCAGTTGTTGAAATATTTTCGGGATTTATATTTAATGCTTTTTCTAAAAATAAAAGTGCATTTGCATCTTGTTTCTTTTCTATAAAATATTTACCTACTTCACTGTAAACATCCATGGTTTTGTCTATTTCTAAATACTTCGCAGCAGCAAATAATTGAGGAACTAAACTTGAATCTTTTTCTGCTTCTATTAAAAACTCATTAAATACCCTGTGCTTAATTTTTAAATCTATTTCACTTTCTTTTAAAAGGGTAAAAAGTGCTTTTTCGGCTTCTGCAATATTCTTTTTTTGCAAGTACATTTTAAACAAGCTAATTTGAGCCCAATTTGAATTTGGCAAGTTTTCTGCCAAAGATTCTGCCGTTTCCATCGCTTTATTATCTTGTCCGCTTTGCGAATAAAACTGAATTAAGCTAATGTAGTTTTGTTCAATTTTTGGATTATCTGCAATAGCCGATTTTAAATTATCTTCTATTGGTTCAATAGCTGCGTACTTTTTTGCTAAACGAAGTTTATAATATTCCATTTGTTGCGAAAGAACATCTTTAGATTCCATTTCTAACAACAAATCATAAGCAGCTTCAAGCTGATTGGTAAACATGTATAAAGAGACCAAATCGTCTTGCATGTTTGGTGAAAAAGCAATTAGTTTTTGAACAATTGGTATGGCTTTTTCATACTCTTTAGACTCGTAATACACATCGTATAAACCGATAATATACCAACGTTCTTCGGGTTGTAAATCAACTGCTTTTTGAAAGGCATTTTCAGCTTGAGCATATTGCTTTAAGCTTAAATGATTTTTACCCAATTCATACAAAAAAGCAGCATTAGAAGGGTCTTTGAAAATTAAACCATCTAACAAAACAACAGCTTTATCATAGTTTTCTATTCCTCTTTGTTTTAAAGATTCATAAAAAACACTTTCCATTTTATTCTCATCTAAAGCTACAGCCTCTGGCTCTGGTTGAGCAAATGCCCTAAAACCAAAGGTTAATGATGCAAAAAGTAAGATGTTTTTAATTTTCATGTGATTGTTTTATACCAATTCCGAGTAATCTCCAATACTGATTTTAGTAAATGAACCGTCAAATTTTACGTGATTTCCAATCATAGCTTCGCTTAAAGTAGCGTTTTTTATGCTGCAATTGGTTTGTATTAAACTATCGGTAATAGTACTGTTTTCTATCACACAGTTTTTACCAATAGATACATTTGGACCTACAGTACTGTTTTTTAAAACTACACCATCAGCAATATAACACGGCTCAATAATAGTACTATTATCTTTAATAACCGATGGAGCCAACATTTGTTCTTCGCCATCAGCTTTTATAAAACCAAGCATTCTTTTATTTGTGTCTAATGTGACAGCTTTGTTTCCACAGTCCATCCATTCGTCAACCTGACCTGTTTTAAAAACTTTTCCGTTTGCCATCATGCCTTTTATACCATCATTAATTTGGTATTCGCCACCATGCATTATGTTTTTATCTAAAACCGATTGCAGTTCGTTTTTCAGCTGAGTAATTTCTTTAAAATAGTAAATCCCAATAACGGCTAAGTCACTAACAAATTCAGCTGGCTTTTCTACCAACTCCACAATTTCGCTTTTTTCATTTAATTGAACCACCCCATAAGCTTCGGGCTGATCTACTTGTTTTACCCAAATTACAGCATCGGCGTTAGGGTCTAAATTAAAATCGGCTCTAATAAGCGTATCGGCATAAGCCACAACTGCAGGCCCCGAAAGAGATTCTTTAGCACACATAATGGCATGCCCTGTTCCCAAAGGTTGATCTTGTCGGTAAATAGAAGCTTTGGCTCCTAAACTTTCTGCCAAAGCGGTTAAACTTTGTACTACATCGTCACCAAAAAAAGCAGGATCGCCCAATACAAAGGCAATTTCGTCTATTGGTTGATTGACAACTTTAGCAATATCTTTTACCAAACGATGCACAATAGGCTCGCCAGCTACAGGAATAAGTGGTTTTGGAACAGTTAAACTATGTGGTCTTAGGCGAGATCCTCGCCCTGCCATTGGTACTATTATTTTCATGATGTTTTCTCTTTTCCTAAAAAGGACAACTACAAGAGACAAGTAGAGTTTTTGTTATTATTATATATTATTGAAGTACCTAGACTTCACTATTCGTTATTCAATATTTATAATTCAAACTTTTTATGAAGTTTGAACAAATGAACTACCAATTTTGAAGTACCTAGACTTCGTTATTCGTTATTTAATTTTCATCATTCAAGCTTTTTTTGAAGCTCGAACAAATAAACTACTAATGTTGAAATTTGAAGTGTTTTTATTTCACACCTGTACTTCCAAAACCACCAGCACCTCTTTCGGTTTCAGATAATTCTTCAACGGCAATCCATTCGGCTCTTTCGTGTTTTGCTATAACCAGTTGTGCTACTCGCTCTCCATTTTCTATTACAAAATCGGTATTGGATAAATTTACTAAAATTACTCCAATTTCGCCTCTATAATCGGCATCTATTGTCCCTGGACTGTTTAAAACCGTTAAACCATTTTTATATGCTAAACCACTACGAGGTCTAACTTGAGCTTCTATTCCAACAGGTAATTCTATAAACAAACCTGTTTTTACTAATGCTCGTTCTAGTGGTTTAAGTGTAATAGGCTCAGTAATATTGGCACGCAAATCCATGCCTGCAGAAGCTTCTGTTTCGTAATGCGGCAAATTGTGTGCCGATTTATTTATAATTTTAATATTCATGTTTATCTTTTTAAAATTTTATGAATGAGTTCTTTTTCTTGACTAAAAATATAATAACTAAATCCTATAATGGAAACTATTCCAAAAACATACGTAGCTCTTAGAAAAGGCACATAAAACGATATTGAACTTAGTGTTATTGCAAATACTAAATAGGTCAAAATAGCCTTAAAATCGTATGGAATTGGGTATTTTTTTCTGCCCAAATAATACGAAAGCACCATCATACTTCCGTAAGCTAATAATGTGGCTGCTGCCGAAGCATAAAAGCTGTATTTAGGAATAAAAACAAAGTTAATTACCAAAGTAATAATAGCTCCAACTACAGAAATAATAGCGCCCATGTATGTTTTGTCAATTAGTTTGTACCATACCGAAAGATTGGTGTAAATACCCAAAAAGAAATTGGCTAAAATAATAAGTGGAACAATATCCATTGCACCCCAAAACTCTTCTTTAGGAATAAGCAATACTTTTAAAACATCTGCAAAAACAACTATAACCAATAACATTAAAGAGCCTACAATTACAAAATACTTGGTAATTGTAGCATAAGTTTGTGGTGCATTTTTTTCTTTGGCGTGACTAAAAAAGAAAGGCTCAACACCTAATGAATAGGCAGTTCTGAACAAAACCATAAATAAACCCAGTTTATAACACGCACTATAAATTCCTGTTACTTCTTTAGATGTTTCTGGTGGCAATAGTGCTTCCAATAAAATTTTATCGAACTGTTCGTTTATGGCAAATGCCAAACCTGCAATTAAAATAGGCCAACTATAACGCAACATTTTTTTATAAAGAACAGCATCAAACTTCCATTTAAAAGAAAAATAGCTTGGTAAAAGTGCTAAAAATGTTAAGGCACTTGCTATTAATAAAGATATAAAAACATAAGCCACTTGATAATTTTCTATGTAGATAGAAGCAAAAAATCCGCTTGGATTTGCAGCAGCTATTTTAGGCAGAAAAACCAAAAAGAAAATATTTAAAATTAAGTTTAAAGTTACGTTAGCTATTTTTAAACCTGCATATTTAGTTGTTTTTCCTTGGGCGCGAAGCCTAGAAAAAGGTAAAACAACCAAAGCATCTAACGTTAAAATACCAATAGTAAATTGTATAAAAGAAACTTCGAAACCAAAAAAACGACTTATTGTATCCGTTGAAAACCAGCTAACAACAAAAAACAGCAAAGTAGAAAACAATAACGAAATCTGTGCTGTAGAAACAACAGTTTCTTTGTTTTCTTCTTTGTTAAAAAACCTAAAAAAAGTGGTTTCCATTCCGTAAGAAAGCACAACATTAAAAAATATTAAATACGCAAAAACGGTACTAAAAACACCATACTCAGATGCATCTTTAAAGTACTCTATATAAAACGGCACAAGAATAAAACCTAGCATTCTAGGAAATACAGTGGCAATACCGTAAACAGCTGTTTGCTTAAATAGTTTTTTATATAAACTCACTTTAATCTAATTTTAACTTTGTAGGTTCACCTTTCATAGAAGGATAAGTTAGTGTTGCTTTACGCTCTATATAAGTTGGCTGTTGGGTAAAAGCTTTACCGTTATAAGTAAAATGTAAAACAGCATTATTTAAATTGTCTTGTAGTACAGGTGGATTATTATTGGCTTCTTTTTTAGGGTCAGCGTCCAAATCATATGATTCGTCTATAAGATTCGCCTGAAAATGCAATCCATTATCAGTATCAAAATAACCTACTTTATTATTAAAAGTTACTTTTTTTAGTTGCACTCCTTCTGGAAGAGCCTTTTTTAAAAAAACAAAAAAACAGGTTCCGCTTCCACCTCTTTCCATACCTCCTACCCAATCTTGTACCATTGCCATTGGCTCAATATTTAGTGCAGGAACATCAACTGGAATCGGTTTTGTTTTACAAGCCATAAAAACGAAAACAAAAAGTATGAAAATGCAATTTCTCATTTGATTTATAATTTAAACGAAAGGTACAAAAAAAGAGCCAAAAAGGCTCTTTTTACAATTTTATATGCAACTTTCTTAGTTGTTTAAAGCCTCAGCTCCACCAACAATTTCTAAAATTTCGTTAGTAATAGCCGCTTGTCTTGCTTTATTGTATGTTAATTTCAACTGATCTCTAAGGTCTGTAGCATTATCTGTTGCTTTGTGCATAGCTGTCATACGTGCTCCGTGCTCTGACGCGAAAGAGTCTCT
>CBFIIG010000002.1:0-41299 GCA_965662615.1 Flavobacterium sp. | reverse complement strand
TTACTGCTTATTAATGCGGTTTTACCCATGCGTTTTGCCTATCAGAATTATCTGGGAGAACCTTTTTCCGATTCATTATTAGAATGGTTAGAAAACATTAAACCAGAACAAAACTCAATAATTAAACGTTTTGATGCTTTGGGTTTTAAATCCAATTCGTCTTATGATACACAAGCATTTATACATTTAAAGAAAAAATACTGCGATTTACAAAAATGCCTAAGTTGTGCAATTGGGTCTGAATTGATAAAAAATGCTTAATTTTGTATCAATATGTATAAAATAATATACTTTTTCGAGAAAAATGGTTTTTTTGTAGCCACCCGACTTGCCGAAAGATTGGGTATGCGTGCGTCTAATGTGCGTTTGTTTTTTGTGTATATTTCTTTTATTACCGTTGGCTTGGGTTTTGGCTTTTACCTTACCATTGCTTTTTTATTAAAATTAAAAGACAGAATATATACTAAAAGAACTTCGGTTTTTGATTTGTAATAATATAACCCACTTAAAATTTCATATTCTGTTATTTTTTTGCCATCTTGCAGTGAATTTTACAACAGAAAACTAATTAAAAAAACATAAAAATGAGAAAAAAATTTTTATCATTATTGCTCTTATTGTTACCCGTAATTTCTTTTGCACAAGAAAAAGGCTTAGATAAAAAAATAGACGAAGCCTTTGGAAATGCCACAGGTTGGTTTGTTGATCTTATTTTTTACAAAATACCTTTTACAGAAGGTGTAGAGGTGTATTGGGTATTGTTCCCTTTAATTGGAGGTGCTTTGTATTTCACATTCTACTTTAAATTTATAAATTTCACAGGCTTTTTTACTTCGGTAAATATTGTAAGAGGAAAGTACGATCATTTTGACAACCAACCAAATGAGGAAGATAATCCAGATACCATAAGAATAGAAGGTCAAGATGGTGAGGTAACACATTTTCAGGCTTTAACAGCGGCATTATCTGCTACTGTAGGTTTGGGTAATATTGCAGGTGTTGCAATTGCAGTTTCCATTGGTGGTGCAGGTGCCACATTTTGGATGATTGTTGCAGGTTTACTAGGTATGGCTTCTAAATTTGTAGAATGTACTTTAGGAGTAAAATATCGAGATATTGCTGCTGACGGAACCGTTTACGGAGGTCCAATGTACTACCTTACTAAAGGTTTAAAAGAAAAAGGAATGGCAGGCTTAGGTCGTATTTTGGCCGTTTTATTTGCTATTTTTGTTGTAGGAGGTTCTTTTGGAGGTGGTAATATGTTCCAGTCAAATCAAGCATTTCAATTGGTTCAAAACATTACAGGTGGTGAACAATCGTTCTTATACGGTAAGGGTTGGTTATTCGGAATTGTAATGGCAGTATTAGTGGGTGTTGTTATTATTGGAGGAATTAAAAAAATAGCAAAAGTTACAGACAAAATTGTACCTTTTATGGTTGTTATATATGTAGCTGCTTCGTTGTTTGTAATAATTGCAAATTACCACATGATTGGTGATGCTTTTGGTCAAATATTCGATGGTGCTTTTCAAGCAGAAGGTATTGCCGGTGGAGTTGTTGGAGTTTTAGTGCAAGGTTTCAGACGTGCTGCTTTCTCTAATGAAGCTGGTGTTGGATCTGCCTCTATTGCTCACTCGGCAGTTAAAACAAAATATGCTGCAAGTGAAGGTATGGTTGCGCTTTTAGAGCCATTTATTGACACGGTTGTAGTTTGTACTATGACAGCTTTAGTATTAGTTATTACAGGTAATGTTACATCAGCTAATGCTGGTTTAGACGATGCTCAGGCAATTTTACTAACCTCTGGTGCATTTGAATCTGTTATCTCATGGTTCCCTTATGTGTTAACTGTTGCAGTAGTATTATTTGCATTTAGTACTATGATTTCATGGTCTTACTATGGTTTTCAAGGTTGGGCCTATCTTTTCGGTAGAACAAAAAGAACAGAATATACATATAAAATTCTTTTCTGTGTATTCGTAGTGGTTGGAGCTGCAGCAAGTTTAGGATCTGTAATTGGTTTTTCAGACGCCATGATTTTTGCCATGATGGTACCAAATATTATAGGTTTGGTTTTACTTGCTCCTAAAGTTAAAGAAGAATTAAAACGCTACATGAAATCTATTAAAAGTTAAAAAACGTATTTAAATATGAAAAAAACATCCCACTCTACTTGGTCTAAAAATCAACAGAGTGGGATGTTGTTTTTTATAGCACTTATAGTTTTGTTTCAAGTGGGGTTGTATTATAAAGCAGAGTTATTTGCCTTTTTTTCTCCTCAAAACAGTATTCAATTTAATGCACTTGAAATGCAGAGAGCTATTTACATTAAAGACAGTGTTAATGATGCAAAGTCTAATAGTAAACAAAAAATATATCCTTTTAATCCCAATTTTATAACCGATTACAAAGGCTATACTTTAGGTATGTCTGTTGAAGAAATAGAAAGATTACATACATTTAGAGCGCAGAATAAATGGGTAAATTCCATTCAAGACTTTAAAAATGTAACGAAGGTGAACGACACTTTGTTAGACAAAATATCGCCTTACTTTAAATTTCCAGATTGGGTTAAAAACCAAAAAACAAACATAGGTTTTACTAGTACTAAGTCAAAATATGATTTTGCTAAAAAAGATGATAAAATAATTCCTGTTGATGTAAACCAAGCAACAAGTGCAGACTTTGAAAAAGTTAGAGGAATTGGGCCAACTAAAGCTAAAATAATATTGCAAGAAAGAGAGAAGCTAGGCTCTTTTTTAACTTTAAATCAATTGCAATATATTTGGGGAATAGACGTTGAACTTTTTTCAACGTTAAAACAACATTTTTTTATTGATAAATCAACCGCTAAACCAATTAAAATTCCAATTAATTCAATAACCATTAAAGAGTTAAGCAAAACACCCTTTTTTAATTACTACCAAGCCAAAGAGGTACTTACCATTCGTAGCATGAACAACGGAATTAAATCAATTGAGGATTTAACAAAAATTAACGATTTATCAACCGAAAAATTACAAATAATAGCCTTATATTTGGAATATTAATAAGAAACCGCAAACTATGAACTTCGAATACAACGAAACCCAAACAATGATAGCACAATCTATTAGAGATTTTGCAGAACAACACATACGTCCAAACATTATGGAATGGGACGAAGCACAAACTTTTCCAGTTCCTTTATTTAAAGAGTTAGGTAAAATGGGTTTTATGGGTATTTTAGTTCCCGAAGAATTAGGTGGTTCGGGTCTTGGTTACCACGAATACATTACTATTGTTGAGGAAATTTCTAAAGTAGATTCATCAATAGGTTTGTCGGTTGCGGCGCATAACTCGTTATGTACCAATCATATTTTAACCTTTGGAAACGAAGAACAAAAGAAAAAATGGATTCCAAAATTAGCCACTGCAGAGCATATTGGCGCTTGGGGTTTAACAGAGCATAATACAGGTTCAGACGCTGGTGGAATGAACACAACCGCTGTAAAAGACGGAGACCACTGGGTAGTAAACGGAGCCAAAAACTTCATTACACACGCCATTTCTGGTGATGTTGCCGTTGTAATTGTGCGTACTGGCGAAAAAGGAGATTCTCACGGAATGACAGCCTTTGTTTTCGAAAAAGGAATGCCAGGATTCACATCAGGTAAAAAAGAAAACAAATTAGGAATGCGTGCCAGCGAAACAGCAGAACTTATTTTTGACAATTGTAGAGTGCCAGATTCTCACCGATTGGGCGAAGTAGGTAGCGGATTTATACAAGCCATGAAAATATTAGACGGCGGCCGTATCTCTATCGGTGCATTATCGTTAGGAATTGCAAAAGGAGCCTACGAAGCTGCTTTAAAATACTCAAAAGAACGCCACCAGTTTGGCAAACCAATTAGTTCTTTCCAAGGAATTTCGTTTAAATTAGCCGATATGGCAACCGAAATAGAAGCGTCAGAATTGCTTTTACACAAGTCGGCATATTTAAAAAACAACCACAAACCTGTAACAACATTAGGAGCAATGGCAAAAATGTACGCATCAGAAGTATGCGTAAAAGTAGCCAGCGAAGCCATACAAATTCACGGCGGATACGGTTATACAAAAGACTTCCCGGTAGAAAAATTCTATAGAGATTCTAAATTATGTACCATAGGAGAAGGAACAACAGAAATACAAAAATTAGTTATTTCTCGTAATTTATTAAAAGAATAATAAGTAGCTAATCCAGCTTTCACTTTATCTTTTTAGTGCAGCAATGCAACTTTAAAACAAAAAAAGGAGCTTCCGTTGGTCGCTCTTTTTTTGTTTAAGCAGCAAAATTGCTGCACCGCAAAAGGATATCGTTACTATCTGGGCTAAAAAGCAAAAAGCCTTTTGTACTCCACATACATTTGCGTATTTTTGTAAAACAAAGATGAAAATAACCGAGCAAATAAAACAACCCATTTTAGAAGAAATGGAACTTTTCGAGAAAAAGTTCTACGACTCTATGACTTCTAAAGTGCCTTTGCTCAATCGTATTACTTATTATATAGTAAACAGAAAAGGAAAACAAATGCGTCCCATGTTTGTTTTTTTAACTGCTAAAATGCTATCTGGCGGAACGGTAAATGAACGTACCTATCGAGGCGCTTCTGTAATAGAGCTAATTCATACCGCAACTTTGGTGCATGATGATGTGGTGGACGACAGCAATAAACGCAGAGGGTTTTTCTCTATAAATGCACTTTGGAAAAATAAAATTGCCGTTTTAGTTGGCGATTATTTGCTTTCAAAAGGCTTACTGCTGTCAATAGACAATAACGATTTCGATTTGCTTAAAATAATTTCTGTAGCTGTTAGAGAAATGAGCGAAGGCGAATTATTACAAATAGAAAAAGCGCGCCGTTTAGACATCACAGAGGCTATTTATTATGAAATTATAAGGCAAAAAACAGCTACTTTAATAGCCGCTTGTTGTTCATTAGCCGCAGCTTCTGTAAAACCAGACGATGCAATATTAATAGAAAAACTTCGTAAGTTTGGTGAATTAATAGGAATGGCTTTTCAAATAAAAGACGACCTTTTTGATTATACCGAAGAAGCTATTGGTAAACCAACAGGTATAGACATTAAAGAACAAAAAATGACATTGCCTCTTATTTATACCTTAAACAATTGTTCACCAAAAGAAAAGAAATGGGTGATTAGTTCTGTAAAACACCACAATAAAGACAAAAAGCGGGTTAAAGAAGTCATTCAATTTGTAAAAACCAGTAATGGTTTGGCGTATGCAGAGCAAAAAATGATTCAGTTTCAGCAAGAAGCTTTGCAAATTTTAGAAGAATTCCCAAATTCGGAATACAAAGAAGCTCTAATTTTAATGGTAAATTATGTGATTGAACGAAAAAAATAATATTTTTTTCAACCTTTTTAATAACCTACACGTCTATATAAATGAAGACCACTTAACGTAGTGTTATTTTACCATGAAAGTGATAGCAATAAATAACGAAAATAAATTAATTGAAGCTGCAAAAGACAACGATCGTCTTTCGCAACAAAAGTTGTATGCTCGTTTTTCGCCTAAAATGCTAGCCGTTTGTAGGTATTATTTAAAAGATGTACAACAAGCCGAAGATGTAATGATAGCCGGTTTTTTAAAATGTTTTTTAAAAATAAATACGTTTTCCAGTAACGGTAGTTTCGAAGGTTGGTTAAGACAAATAATGGTGCGAGAGTGTATTGATTTTTTAAGAGTAAAAAAGAACAGTTTTAATCATTCAAACATAGACGACTTTCAGGTAGAAGATTCTAATGAAACTATTGATTTACTTACCGAACAGAATATAGAAGTTATTCAACAATGTATAGATAACTTGCCTTCTGCATGTAAATTGGTTTTTACCCTTTATGTAATAGAAGAATATAAGCACAAAGAAATTGCCAAAATGCTAGACATAAGTATAGGTACATCTAAAAAACAATTATCTATTGCAAAAGTTAAAATAAAAGAACAGTTAAAAAACAACCCCAAGTTTAAAACACTATAAAATGAATGCACTAAAAAATAAATTAGAAAAGCAAAAGATCCAGCCATCTGCTGGTTCTTGGGACAAATTATCTGCAAGTTTAGATGCGTATCAAGCACCAAAACGCAAACCTAAATTTGTTTTTTATTATTGGGGTGTTGCTGCTGCAGTATTGGTTTTAGTTGGTTTTTTATTTATGCCAAATAATGATCAATCTATTCATTCAAATATAAAAAACGCACCCAAATATGTTGAGCAAGAAATTGCTAATCCCGTTTTAGATTCAAGTAAGTTTCAAAATTTAAATGCTAAAACAGAGCCAATAATTATAAATACTAATGTAGCATCCAACATAGATTTAGTTTTAAAAAATTCAGTTGAAAAACAAAAAAATAAAAAATCAGATTATAAAGTAGAAACAACTTCTTTAGTTTTAAATGAAAAACCAGAAATTAACAATCAAGTTAAGAATTTGGTTTTAAACACAAAAGATGATTCTGCAAATTACATAGCATCGCTAAACGAGAGTGCAAAAATTAAGAGCAATTCCGAAGTTAAAGTGGATTATTTACAATTATTAAACCAAGCCGAAACCGAATTAGACGAAACACACAAATACAAAACGTTAGAAAAATTAAAAAATAATTTAAAGCATTTTAAAACAGTAATAGCAAATAGAAATTTAGAACAATAAATAACATAATTAAAAATTTAAAAATGAGAAAAATAATAACTTACACCCTGTTTTTTGTATTGGCAATAGCAACCAAAGGTTTTGCTCAAAAAACAACTTTTGAAGAACGTGCAAAGGAAATTGCTACAAACATTCAAACGATTACAACCGAAGAGAAAAGACAACTCAAAGTTGAACTAACTGCAATTGACGAAGAGGTAAAGAGTGGAAAAATAACAGCTGAGCAAGGTGCAGTAACAAAGGAAAAAATCGCAAAAGAAAGAGCCGAAAATATAGAGCGTAAAGTAGCTGTTCAACAAGCCGAATTAGAAAAACTTATAGATGAGCAAGTGGCTAAAGGTATGGAGGCACAAGTTGCCGAGAAAAAAACGGATTCTATTTTTATTGGAGTGAAATCAGATTCTTTAGGATATACGATAGAGTTTCCTGCTATGAAATTTAATAAAAAAGCTAAAAAAGATAAGATTTCATATTCTCGAACCCAGTCACAATTTGTTTTTGCGATTGGACTAAATAATTTGGCGACAGATGGCGATTTAAGTACCGTAGAAGGAAATGATTTTAAAGGAGCTAAGTCGCACTTTTTTGAGTGGGGTTATGCTTTAAACACACGTATTTTTAAAAACAGCAACTTCTTTCACTTTAAATACGGAATGTCTTTAATGTATAATAACTTACAACCTAAAAATGAGATGATTTTTGTAGAAAACGGGAACCAAACCGGTTTAGGAGTTTATGACGAGCCTTTACGTAAATCAAAATTTAGAAGTGTACAATTGGTTGTTCCTATGCATTTGGAGTTCGATTTTACACCAGGTAAGTGTAAAGACGGAACTACACAATTTAGAATACATAGAAGTTTGAGAATGGGAATTGGAGGGTATGCAGGTATAAATGTAAAAAACAAACAAAAATTATTTACAGAAAGTGGAGATAAGATAAAGCAAAAGAAAGATTTTAATACTTCAACATTTATTTATGGTACAAGTGCATATATTGGTTTTGAAGACATAAGTTTGTATGTAAAATATGATTTAAACGATATGTTTACTAATAATATAGTACCGCAAAATAATATTTCTTACGGTATTCGTTTCGATTTTAATTAAAACCCAAATACACTTTTTTATAAATGCTCGCTTAGATAGATCTCCTAAGCGGGCATTACTTTTTTTAAAAAGACAATGAAAACTAAAAAGATTTGTAACTTTGGCTTTTAAATTTATTTTCAATTGATATCTAAAAGCACCATAGAAACCGTTTTTGAAACCGCTCGAGTAGAGGAGGTAATTGGTGATTTTGTACAATTAAAAAGAGCAGGAAGTAATTTAAAAGGTCTTAGTCCTTTTGTTGATGAGAAATCACCATCTTTTATGGTATCTCCAGTAAAGCAAATATGGAAAGACTTTAGTAGCGGTAAAGGAGGTAACGCTATTAGCTTTATAATGGAACACGAGCATTTTACCTATCCTGAAGCTATTAGATATTTAGCTAAAAAGTACAATATAGAAATTGAAGAAACGGTGCAAACCGGAGAAGATATAGCTGAAGCAAACGAAAAAGAAAGTTTGTATTTGGTGTCGGAATTTGCGAGTACCTATTTTCAAAAAATCCTTCATAATGATGAAGAAGGCAAATCTATTGGATTAACTTATTTTAAAGAAAGAGGTTTTACTTTAGAAACCATTAAAAAATTTGGCTTAGGATATGCACTTAACCAATGGGAAGCCTTTACAAAAGAAGCATTAGGAAAAGGTTATAAATTAGATTTTTTAGAGAAAACAGGATTAACTATTGTAAAAGAAGAGAAAACATTCGATCGTTTTAAAGGTCGTGTTTTGTTTCCAATACAAAGTATGAGTGGTCGTGTTTTAGGTTTTGGAGGTCGAATTTTAACCAACGATAAAAAAGCTGCTAAATATTTAAACTCTCCCGAAAGTCCTATTTACTATAAAAGTAAAGTGCTTTATGGAATTAATTTTGCCAAACAAGCAATTGCCAAACAAGACAACTGTTTTTTGGTTGAAGGTTATACAGATGTTATTCAAATGCATCAGTCGGGAATAGAAAATGTTGTTTCGTCTTCGGGTACAGCATTAACAGCAGATCAAATTAGATTAATAAGCAGGTTAACAAAAAACATTACTGTTCTTTTTGATGGTGATGCTGCGGGTTTACGTGCTAGTGTAAGAGGTATAGATTTAATTCTTGAGGCGGGAATGAACGTAAAAGTATGTACGTTCCCAGAAGGAGATGACCCTGATAGTTTTGCTAAAAAAACACCTTTAGACGATTTGCAAAACTATTTAAGCGAAAAAGCCCAAGATTTTATTCAGTTTAAAGCTTCACTCTTAATGGGAGAAGCTGCAAACGATCCTATAAAAAAAGCCGAGCTTATTAGAGATATGGTGGGTAGTATTTCCAAAATTCCAGACTCAATTAAGCGTGAAGTCTATATACAAGAAACGGCAAAAATAATGGATATATCAGAGCAAGTATTATTTAATACGCTCGCTCAAATATCTAAAAAAGAAATAACCGAAGCCGCAAAAAAAAACAATAAAACCACAAACGCTTTTGATGTGGTTAAAAACGAGCCAGAAGCTAAAATTGATAGAGTAGATATTCAATACGATTTAGAAAAACGTATTATTGAAATACTTTTATTGTATGGAAATGTAGAAGAAGAGTTTGAAGATATTTTGTTGCTAACAAATGAAGAAGGTGATATCATTCATCAAAAAGAGAAAAACACTTATACTGTTTTTAATCGCATTTATTTAAGTTTACAAGAAGATGAAATAGAACTTTCTACGCCAATTTTTAAAACCATTTACGAAGAGTTAATCGCTTTTTATAATACTGGAGAGCCGTTTGTTTTAGAAAATTATTTAAAACAACTTAACGAAGAGCATGCCAATATAATTTCGACTCTTTTATTAGACGAGGAACGAGATGTTCTACATAATTGGGAAGCAAAAGAAATTTTGGTAAAACAAAAAAACCAAACCATTGCACAATATACTACCGAAACCATTTTAACATTGCGCTGGTATTGGGTAAATAGTTTAATAAATGATATTAAAACAAAAATAACCACAGACCCAGAAGAAGATAGTACTTCTACTTTGTCTATGGTTATGGATTATTTATCGCTAACACAATTATTTTCAAAACAATTGGGTCGCGTAATGAGCAGGTATTAAATAATATTTAATGTTTTTGCTTTAGTCAATAAATCAACTAAGTTAGTAACATCTAGTTTAGACAATAAACGCAATTTGTAAGTACTAATTGTTTTTTCATCAAGACCTAAAATAACGGCTATTTCTTTGTTCTTTTTACCTTCGTCTAAATAATGTAAAACCTCTAATTCTCTATTTGATAGTTTTTTGTGTAAACGATCTGATTTTTTACCTTTACTTAAAGCTACTAAAGTGTCTAAAATATAGTCACTGTGCTTATAAGTCCCATTATATACTTCTCTAATTACAGTAATTAAATCTTCTACAGGTCTTTCTTTTGAAATATGAGCAGATACTCCCGCTTTTATTGCAGTTGCAGCATACATGTTTTCTGGTACTGATGTGTATAAGATGATTTTAGTAGGGTAGTCTTCAATAAAACGTTTAATATCTTTAACACTATTAACACCTTCTACATCTAGTTCTAATAAAAGGATATCAATAGATTTGTCATTATTTAAAATCTTTTTAGTTTCGTCAAAGTCGTAGCTTGCAAAGGCAATTTCTACATCATTTTCTTGTCCTAATAAATTTTTAATGGCATAATGTGCCAACGGTTGCTTCTCAGCGATTGCTATTTTAATCATTTGGGGTATGGTTTTTTAAGTGTTTTCACAAAAATAGATATTTATACTACAAAAATATCCATTAAATAGGTAAATAGCTAATAGCATTAGGTGACCGACTTATTTTACACGTTGAATGACGCAAACGGGTATAGGAATAATTTTATGATTATTGGCTTTGTTGCGTTTTTTGTAAATTTTCATTACCTCTTTTTCTCTGCTTGAAAAGTTATTTTCTGATAAATTATTTTCAATTGCTTCCATTGCCCATTCTAGTTCTTCATAACTAGCTCCTATTTGGTCTTCATCACTTCTGTTGTCACCAAAAAGTCCGTCTGTTGGTTTAGCATTTAAAATACTTTCGGGAACTTTTAAAAATCGAGCTAAAGTTCTTACTTCTGTTTTATATAAATCTGCAATAGGACTTAAATCTACACCGCCATCACCATATTTTGTAAAAAAACCAATTCCAAAATCTTCAACTTTATTTCCTGTACCGGCCACTAATAAACCATGCAGTCCAGCAAAATAATAAAGGGTAATCATTCGTAATCTTGAGCGAGTATTGGCTAATGTTAATGAAAGTGTATCTTCGTTTTCAGAAGTGGGTACTTGTAATTTAAAGTTTTCAAAAGTAGGGGTTAAGTCGGTAACTTCATGTTCCACATTTGAAAAACGTTGTTGCAGTTGTTTAATGTGTTCTTTTCCTCTGTTTACTTGACTTTGAGCTTGGTGAATTGGCATTTCAACACAAAGCGTTTTTAAACCGGTTTGAGCGCAAAGTGTTGAAGTTAATGCACTGTCTATTCCGCCAGATATACCAACAACAAAACCATTTACACCAGCTTTTTTTGCATAATCTTTAAGCCAATTTATAATTTGTTCATTTACATTTGATGCATCAAAGGATTTTGACATAAGTTTGAAATATTAAATACGATAAGTGTATCTTTGCGTTAGATATATAATTTTTTACAAATTTAATAAAAATAAGCGATGCAAAAGAAGTACTTTCTTTTTTTAATGTTCCTTTTTTTGAGCTGCCAAGATGAAACTGAAGCAGATAAAGTGGTTAATTCAACTAACTTAAATATTGAAATTGAGCGTTTTGATAAGCTTTTTTATAAAGCCAAATCAATTGGCGAAATGCATAAATTAAGCCAGCAATATCCTTTTTTATTTCCTACAGAAATTCCTTTAGAGCTTATGGTAGAAAAGGCAAATGATACTTTATTAAATGAGTTAAATAACGAGGTGCAATCTGTTTTTTCTAACACTACTATATTAAAAGAAGAATTAGAGTCACTTTTTAAATACACTAAATATTACTTTAAATCGGCAGAAACACCGCGTGTTATTACTTTAATTAACGAGGTTGATGATGCTTCTCGTGCTATATATAATGATTCAATCGCATTAATTTCTTTAGATAATTACTTGGGTAAAGAGCATCGATTTTATGTAGATATTCCGTTGTATAAAACACAGTTTTTTGAATCGCAATTTATAGTAGGCGATTTAGCAGAAAATTATCTTTTACAGAAAACGCCTTTTTCAAATAGCAGTCAATTTGTAGAAAAAATGGTTTATTTTGGGAAAATGACTTATGCTAAAAAGCTTTTGTTACCAAATGTAAAAGAAGCAGCTATTTTAGATTACCAAGAAGAACAATACAATTGGGCAATGGCAAATGAATATTATGTGTGGAGTTATTTTGTAGAAAACGAATTGCTTTTTAGTACCGACTCTAAATTAGATTTACGCTTTTTACAGGCGGCTCCGTTTTCTAAATTCTATTTGGAGTTAGATGCCGAATCACCAGGAAGAATTGGTTGTTTTATTGGCTATAGAATTGTAGATGAATACATGAAAACACATAAGCTTTCTTTAGAAGAACTGCTTACAACCAGCTCAAAATTAATATACGAACAATCAAAATATAAACCATCAAAGTAATGGCAAATAGAACATCAGAAATTAAATTTAACGTCACATTAGACGAAAACAGAATACCTGAAAACATTAAATGGTCTGCTGAAGACGGCGGTATAGAAAATAAAGAAACCAAAGCTGTAATGTTATCAGTTTGGGACTCTAAGGTGCAAGAAACCTTGCGTGTTGATTTATGGACAAAAGAAATGCCAGTTGATGAAATGAAATTATTCTTTCACCAAACCTTAGTTGCTATGTCTGATACTTTTAAAAGAGCAACAAACGACGAAAAAATGGCAGCAACTATGAAAGATTTTTGCGATTATTTTGCCGAAAAATTAGAGCTGATTAAGAAATAAATCCCTGATTTTGACTCTTAAAATAAGAGGTGTTAATTTCGTCAATAAAAGTAAGTAATTCTTCTCTACCTCTTCCTTCTGTAGCAGAGGTTACAAAGTATTCTGGCATTTCTGCCCAGTTATTTGCTAAAAGTTGCTTTTTATAAGCAGCAATATGTTGGTCAACTTTACCTTTACTTATTTTGTCTGCTTTTGTAAATATAATACAAAACGGAATTTCGGTTTCGCCTAAGTAAGTTAAAAATTCTAAGTCAATTTTTTGAGCTTCGTGACGAATATCAATTAGTACAAAAGCACTAACTAATTGTATTCTTTGTTCAAAATAATCGGTTATAAATTGCTGAAAAACGTTTTTTGTTTTTTTAGAAACCTTTGCATATCCATATCCAGGTAAATCGACCAAAAACCAATTTAAATTTATTTTAAAATGATTTATAAGCTGCGTTTTTCCTGGTCTTCCAGAGGTTTTAGCTAAATTTTTGTGGTTAGTTAACATGTTAATTAATGAAGATTTACCAACATTAGAACGACCAATAAAGGCATACTCTGGTAAAGGCTCATTTGGGCATTTGCTAACTTCTGAATTACTAATTATAAATTCTGCTGTATTTATTTTCATGATATAAAAAATCCCCATTTGAAGGGGATTTTGGTATTAAATATTATTTTTCTTTAGCCAAGCTCCCAGTAATTCATTAAAAGTGTCTGGGTGCTCCATCATTGCGGCGTGCCCACATTTATCTATCCAAAACAATTCAGAATTTGGAAGTAATGTATTAAACTCTTCTGCAACATTGGGTGGAGTAACTTTGTCGTTTTTTCCCCAAATTATACATGTAGGAGTTGTCATGTTTGGTAAATCTTTTGCCATATTATGACGAATAGCACTTTTTGCAATAGTTAACGTTTTTATTAATTTAATACGATCATTAACCGTAGCAAAAACTTCGTCAACCATTTCTTTTGTAGCTACTTTAGGGTCATAAAAAACATCTTCTGCTTTCTTTTTTATGTACTCGTAATCTCCTCTTTTAGGGTAGCTTTCGCCCATTCCACTTTCGTATAAACCAGAACTTCCTGTAATAACAAGTGCTTTTGTTAGTTTGGGGTACATTTTTGTAAAATATAAGCCAATGTGCCCGCCAAGTGAGTTTCCTACTAATATAACTTTGTCCAGTTCTTTGTAAGCAATAAATTCTTTAACAAATTTAGAAAATGCTCTTACACTTGTTTTTATCAAGCTTTGACTGTAAAGAGGTAATTCAGGAATTAAAACTTGGTAACCTTCCTTAGGAAAGTAATTAGCCACACCTTCAAAATTACTTAAACCTCCCATAAGGCCGTGTAAAACTATAATTGGAGTTCCGCTACCAGATTCGAAATAAGTAAATTTTTTTTCTTTTTTTAACATGTATCTCTTTCGTTTAAAACTTGAAATTTCGACAAATATAAGACTTTAAACAACATTATTTCTCTAAAAAAGCATTTAAAGGCAAAGAATTTTAACATTTTTCGCAGCAACTCTTTTTAACAATTACACCTATTAAATGTAGATTTTTAGCGTCAAATGGTAAAACTTATTAACAAAGTGGGGTTATGTGGGATAAAGTGGTAAAATTTTTTTAAATTTGTGCTTTAACATTATCAAAGTGAACTCATTAATAGGAACATACGAGTGTAAAGTAGATGCAAAAGGGCGTCTGATGCTTCCCGCTGCTTTAAAAAAGCAGTTAACGGGTGCTGCATCTGCATTTGTTTTAAAAAGAGCGGTTTTTCAACCGTGTTTAGAATTGTACCCTATTGAGGAGTGGAATAAAATGATGGAGAAAGTAAATGGCTTAAATCGGTTTGTGAAAAAAAACAACGATTTTATTAGACGTTTTACGGCTGGTGTTAAAATGTTAGATATAGATGCAAATGGCAGAATATTAATTCCAAAAGACTTGGTTGGTTTTGCTAAAATTGACAAAGAAATAGTATTGTCTTCTGCAATTAATATTGTAGAAATTTGGGATAAAGATTTGTACGAACAAGCAATTGAAAATGCCACAGATGATTTTGCCGACTTGGCAGAAGAAGTTATGGGCGAAATACATAATTCACAAGATGGAATATCATAATCCGGTTTTATTAAAAGAAACAGTTGATGGTTTAAATATAAACCCAAACGGGGTTTATGTTGATGTTACTTTTGGTGGTGGTGGTCATTCTAGAGAAATTATGTCTCGTTTAGGAGAAAATGGAAAGCTGTTTGCTTTTGATCAAGATCCAGATGCTCAAGCAAATGCTATAGATGATGCTCGTTTTACTTTAATTCCCGAAAATTTTAGACATATAAAACGTTTTTTGCGATTTCACAATGTAAAAGAGGTTGATGGTATTTTGGCAGATTTAGGAGTTTCTTCTCATCAATTTGATGTAGCTGAACGTGGTTTTTCTACTCGTTTTGAGGCCGAATTGGATATGCGAATGAACCAAAAAGATGCTAAATCGGCGTATAATGTTATTAACGAATACGAAGAAAAAGATTTAGCTCAATTGTTTTTTAATTATGGCGAATTAAAAGCTTCTCGAGGTATTGCGGCAACAATTGTAGAAGCTAGAGAAGAGTTTCCAATTAGAGATTCGACTCGATTAAAAGAAGTGTTAGCTCGCTTTTTGCCTGCTCATAAAAGCAATAAAATATTAGCTCAAATTTATCAAGCCATTCGTATTGAAGTAAATGAAGAGATGGATGTTTTAAAAGAATTTTTAGTGCAGTCTTTAGATATTTTAAAACCAAAAACAGGAAGGTTAAGCGTTATATCGTACCATTCTTTAGAAGATAGATTAGTAAAACGTTTTGTGAAAAATGGCTTATTTGAAGGAGAACCAGAGCGAGATTTCTATGGAAACTTTGAAGTTCCTTTTAAAACTATTGGTAAATTAATTGTGCCAACAGCAGAAGAAATAAAAATAAACAACAGAGCACGTAGCGCGAAACTTCGTGTTGCAGAAAAAAAATAGTTTTAAGTAAAAATGAAAAAAGGAGTTTATGGCTTATTAAAAGCAAAGTTCTTGATAGAGGACGACGCACTTAAAAACTGGAAGTTTATTTTCTTCTTAGTTTTTTTGGCCATAATAATGATTGCTACTGGACACCGTTTTGATGAAAAAAACTATTTAATATCAGAGTTGTCAAATAAAAGAAAAGAATTGCGCTCTTCATTTGTAGATAATAGATCCATTTTAATGAAATTAAAAATGGAATCTACAGTGATAAGTAAAATGGAACAAAGAGGTATTTATTCTTCAGAAGTGCCTCCAGTAAAAATAGTTGTTGAAGAAAGAGTGCAAAAGGCTCAAAAAAAATGGTGGGAGATATTTTAATTTAATATGCAGAAAAAATATACATCTTACAGGATATATTTAGTTGCGGCATTTGTTTTTTTTGCCGCTATAGCTGTATTGTTAAAAATTAATAATATACAGTGGGTAGAAGGTGCTTATTATCGTCAATTAGCAAAGCAAAGAACTGTTAAGGATTTTGTGATTTCTGCAAATAAAGGAAATATTTATTCTTCTGATGGAAGTCTTTTAGCTACATCGATACCTCAGTACGCTATTCGATTTGACGCATTGGCTCCAACAAATGAAAACTTTAATAAGAACATTAAGCCTTTGGCAGATTCATTAGGTGTTATGTTTGGTAAAACTTCGTTTTATTTCGAATCGAAATTAAAAAAGGCTAGAGCAAATAAAAATAGATACTTATTGCTTGCTCGCAAGTTAAGTTATACCGATTACATGAGGATTAAAAAATTCCCTTTATTCTCTTTAGGTGTGTATAAAGGAGGAATAATTGTGGACCAAAAAACAGTTCGTGAACACCCAATTGGTAAGGTTGCAGAACGAACTATTGGTTACCAAAGATCGGAGTTTGATGGTAAAGGATTAGAATATGCCTTTAAAAAATATTTGAACGGAACTGACGGACACAGGATGATGCAGAAAATTGCAAAAAATCAGTGGAAACCTATTAATGACAATAACGAGTTAGAACCTGTAGATGGATATGATATTATATCTACTGTGGATGTTTATATTCAGGATATTGCGCATCATGCCTTGTTAAAACAGTTGGAAAAATATAATGCAGATCATGGTTGTGTGGTAGTAATGGAGACCGAAACAGGGTATGTTAGAGCCATTTCTAATTTAGGAAGAGCAAAAGATGGCGGTTACTTCGAAACACAAAATTATGCGGTTTCTAGTGCTCAAGAGCCAGGCTCAACGTTTAAGCTTTTCGATTTAATTGCTCTTTTAGACGATAAAAAAGTAGATACTTCGGCTGTTTACGATACACAAGGTGGTGTTGTAACTTATTATAATAGAAAAGTTAGAGACTCGCATAAAGGCGGTTATGGTAAAATATCTTTAGCAAACGGATTTGAAAAATCGTCTAATACGGTTTTAGTACAGGCTGTTGTGGAAAATTATGGAAACAACCCAAGTGAGTTTGTAGAAAGAGCAAATCGTTACGGTTTTAATAAGCCATTAGGGTTGCAATTTGTTGGTGAGGGTAAGCCGACAATACATCAACCTGGAACTAAAACATGGTACGGAACTTCTTTGCCTTGGATGGCTTTTGGTTACGGAATTTCGCTTACTCCTTTGCAAACATTAACGTTGTATAATGCAGTTGCTAATAATGGTAAAATGGTAAAACCGTTGTTTGTTTCAGAAATAAAAGAATGGAATTCTACTATTAAAAAGTTTGAACCAGAGGTAATAGACAATAAAATAGCTTCGGATGAGGCTTTAAATAAAGTTAGAGCAGTATTAGAAAACGTTGTAAAAAGAGGTACTGGGAAAAGTTTATATTCTAAAACTTTTTCTATGGCAGGTAAAACGGGAACGGCCCAAATGAATTATAGAGACAAGTCAAAACTTAGCTATTCGTCTTCATTTGTGGGTTATTTTCCAACGGATAAACCAAAATATTCTTGTATTGTAGTTGTAAATAAACCAGATGCTTCTACGGGTTATTATGGTGCCGATGTTGCAGGCCCAGTATTTAAGCGAATTGCTCAAAAAATATATACCGATTCGCCTTCTACAAACAAAATAAATTTTTCAAAAAGTAAAGCGAAGTCGGGTTCTAGTTACGATACTTATTTTGCAAAAGTAGCGAATGAAAAGCCAATTGTGCCAAATGTAGTTGGTATGGTTGCAATGGATGCCATTGCTTTATTAGAAAATAAAGGTTTAAAAGTTATAGTTAAAGGCTTTGGTTTAGTAAAAAAACAATCAATTGACGCAGGTGCCGCAATAAATGATAATAAAGAAATAATTATAGAATTATCGTGAAAAATTTAAAAGACATACTTTATAAAGTGAGCATTGAATCCGTTAAAGGGACTACAGATGTGGTTGTAAATGCATTGGTTTTCGATTCTAGAAAAGTGGAATTAAACGATGTGTTTATTGCTGTTAAAGGAGTTTCTAGCGACGGACATTTGTTTATTGATTCGGCTATAAAGCAAGGTGCTCATGTAATAGTTTGTGAAAATTTCCCTGAAAATATAATTAACGAGGTTACCTATATTAAAGTAATAGACGTGCAAAAAGCCTTGGCTTTAATGGCGGCTAATTTTTACGACAATCCTTCTGAGAAATTAAAATTAGTAGGAGTAACTGGTACTAACGGGAAAACTACAATCGCAACTTTATTGTATCAAATGTTTTCTTTAGCTGGTTATCAGGTTGGTTTACTTTCTACAGTAGCAATAAAAATTGGAACTGAAGAGTTTAAGGCAACACATACAACACCAGATGCATTAACCATTAATCATTATTTAAATGAAATGGTAAATACGGGTTGCGCATTTTGTTTTATGGAAGTTAGTTCTCATGGAATAGATCAGGGAAGAACACATGGTTTACTTTTCGAAGGCGGTATTTTTACTAATCTGTCTCACGATCATTTAGATTACCATCCTTCTTTTGCTGCCTATAGAGATGTAAAAAAATCATTTTTCGACAATTTACCGAAGCATGCTTTTGCACTTACCAATATAGACGATAAAAATGGTAAAGTAATGCTGCAAAATACAGTGGCAAGAGTTCGCTCTTATGCTGTAAAATCTATAGCCGATTTTAAAGCAACGGTTTTAGAAAATCAACTTTCAGGTTTGGTTTTAAAAATAGATAATCAAGAAGTTTATACTCAACTAATAGGTAATTTTAATGCTTATAATCTTTTAGCAATTTATGGAACTGCTTTAGAACTAGGCGTAAGTAAAGACGAAGCTTTACAATATTTAAGTCAGCTTACAAGCGTTTCGGGTCGTTTTCAATTTATAGTTTCGGAAACAAAAGTAACTGCAATTGTAGATTATGCGCATACACCAGATGCTTTAGAGAACGTATTGCAAACCATTAATTCTATACGTACGAATAACGAGCAATTAATAACAGTTGTTGGTTGCGGTGGCGACAGAGATAAAACTAAACGTCCGTTAATGGCGAAAATTGCATCAGAACAAAGTACAAAAGTAATATTCACATCAGACAATCCAAGAACAGAAGATCCTGATGTAATTATTGCAGAAATGGAAAAAGGAGTTGAAGCTCATAATTTTAATAAAACACTATCGGTAAGCTTACGAAAACAAGCCATAAAAACGGCATGTCAGTTGGCAAATCCAAATGACATAATATTAATTGCAGGAAAGGGACACGAGAACTATCAGGAAATAAATGGTTTGCGTCATCATTTTGATGATTTAGAAACTGTTACCGAGATGTTGCAACAACTAAATAAATAAAAATGCTATACTACTTATTCAATTATTTAGATCAAACTATAAACTTACCAGGAGCTAGTGTTTTTCAATACATCACTTTTAGGTCGGCATTGGCATTTATCTTATCGCTTTTGTTTTCTACAATTTATGGTAAACGCATTATAAATTTTTTAAGAAAACAGCAAGTAGGTGAAACCGTAAGAGAATTGGGTTTAGAAGGTCAAAAAGAAAAAGCAGGTACACCAACTATGGGTGGAATTATAATTATTTTGGCAACATTAATTCCTGTTTTTCTATTAGCAAAACTAGATAATATTTACATAATTCTATTGGTTGTTACTACCATTTGGATGGGTGCTATAGGTTTTTTAGACGATTATATTAAAGTATTTAAAAAGGACAAAGAAGGTTTAAAAGGAATTTTTAAAGTAATTGGTCAAATTGGCTTAGGGCTTTTTGTAGGTAGCGTGCTTTATTTTAGTCCAAACGTTACGGTAAGAAAAGACACAGTAGGTTTAAGAATTAAGAGCGAATTAGTTCAGGATAAGCAAGTTTTAAACGAAAAATCTACAGCAACAACAATTCCATTTTTAAAAAATAACGAATTCGATTATGCTGAGGTACTTTCTTTCATGGGTGAAGGATACGAAAAATGGTCGTGGTTGATTTTTATTCCAATGGTAATTTTAATTGTTACTGCTGTTTCTAACGGAGCTAATTTAACCGATGGGATTGATGGTTTAGCAGCCGGAACATCGGCTATATCGGTATTAACCTTCGGGCTTTTTGCTTTTGTATCGGGTAATATTATTTTTTCGGATTATTTAAATATCATGTACATACCAAATTCGGGTGAAATGACCATTTTTATTGCTGCTTTTGTTGGAGCTTTAGTTGGTTTTTTATGGTATAATGCATATCCGGCTACCGTATTTATGGGAGATACGGGTAGTTTAACTATTGGCGGTATTATAGCGGTTATTGCTATTTCTATTCGAAAAGAATTAATGATTCCTGTTATATGTGGAATTTTCTTAGCTGAAAATTTATCTGTGGTTTTGCAAGTAAGTTATTTTAAATATACCAAAAAGAAAACTGGCGAAGGGAAACGTATTTTTTTAATGTCACCATTACATCACCATTACCAGAAAAAGGGATACCACGAAAGTAAAATTGTTGCTCGTTTTTGGATAGTTGGGATTTTGTTAGCCATATTTTCATTGGTTTCTCTAAAACTAAGATAGATGAGATTAGTTATTTTAGGAGGTGGTGAAAGTGGTGTAGGAACTGCAATTTTAGGACTAAAAAAGGGATACGATGTTTTCGTTTCGGATTTTGGAAACATAACACCACATTATAAAGAAGTTTTAAATAAGCACGGTGTCACTTGGGAAGAAAGCCAACATACAGAAGCACTTATTTTAAATGCTGATGTGGTAATGAAAAGTCCAGGAATTCCAGATACTGCTCCTTTGGTTAAAAAGTTAGTAGAAAAAGGGATTAAGGTTATATCGGAAATTGAGTTTGCAGCTCAGTTTACAAATGCAAAAATTATTGCAATTACAGGAAGTAATGGAAAAACCACCACCACATTACTTACTTATCATGTTTTAAAAGCGGGTGGTTTAAATGTGGGCATTGCAGGTAATATTGGAAAAAGTTTTGCACAACAAGTTGCAGAAGAAATCTTCGATTATTATGTGTTAGAAATAAGTAGCTTTCAATTAGATGGCATACGAAGTTTTAAACCACACATTGCTATAATTACAAACATAAGTCCAGACCATTTGGACCGTTACGAATATAAATTTGAAAACTATATAAATTCTAAATTTAGAATAACAATGAATCAAGACCAAAACGATTATTTAATTTATGACAATGACGACGCAGTGATTTCTTCGTGGTTAGATTCTAATACTATTAACGCAGTAAAAACGCCCTTTTCTTTAGAGAAAGAACTAATAAAAGGAAGTTTTGTATCAAACACAAACATAAAAAGCAATTTGAAAAAAGAACAATTTGAGATGCCAATAAATGAACTTTCTATTCAAGGAAAGCATAATATTAAAAATGCTATGGCAGCAACTTCTGTTGCACAATTATTAAACATAAGAAAACAGACTATTCGCGAAAGTTTAGCTTCTTTTCAGGGTGTGCCACATCGTTTAGAAAAAGTGTTAAAAATACAAGGAGTACAATATATTAACGACTCTAAAGCAACTAATGTAAATGCTACTTTTTTTGCTTTAGAAAGTATGTCTCAGCCAACCGTTTGGATAGTAGGTGGTGTAGATAAAGGCAATGATTACACTGAGCTTTTTTCTTTAGTTAGAGAAAAAGTAAAAGCTATTATTTGTTTAGGAACAGATAATACTAAAATTATAAAACACTTCGAAGGATTGGTCGATTTTATATACGAAACAGGCTCTATGGATCAAGCTGTAAGCACTGCTTCTCAATTAGCTGAAGCTGGAGATACTGTTTTATTAGCACCAGCATGTGCAAGTTTCGATTTATTTAAAAATTACGAAGACAGAGGAGATCAATTTAAACAGGCTGTACTTAAATTATAAGAATGAAGATATTAAATTTCATAAGAGGTGATAAAGGTATTTGGGCAGTAGTTCTACTAATGTCTATAATCTCTTTTTTGCCTGTTTTTAGTGCCAGTACCAATTTAGTTTATGTAATTGGAACGGGTTCTACAACTATTGGAATTTTTTTAAGACACGTAATGCACCTATTTATAGGTTTTGGTTTATTGTTTGTTGTACATAAAGTACCTTATCATTATTTTAAAGCTCTATCTAAAGTTGCAATGCCAATAGTAGTTTTGCTTTTATTGTACACGTTAATGCAAGGAAATGTAATTGGTGGAGCTAATGCGAGTAGATGGATACAGATTCCGTTTGTAGGCTTTGGTTTTCAAACCTCTACACTGGCTTTTTTAGTTTTAATGACTTATGTAGCACGATATTTAGCTAAAGTAAAAGATACAGTTTATAGTTTTAAAGATTCGTTTTTAGAATTATGGATACCAGTTGGTATTGTGATTGCTTTAATATTACCTGCAAACTTATCTACTGCAGCCCTTATGTTTTTAATGGTTTGTATGTTGGTTTATATTGGTGAATACCCACTAAAATATTTAGGATTTATAGTTATAATGGGAATTGCATCATTGTTTTTATTTATTCTTGTTGCTAAAGCATTTCCAGATGCTTTACCAAATAGGGTTGATACTTGGGTGAGCCGTTTCGAAAATTATACAAGCTCTGCAGAAAGTGAAGATGCATATCAAATTGAAAAAGCTAAAATTGCTATTGCATCGGGTCAAATTCAAGGTTTAGGTCCAGGTAAAAGTGTTCAAAAGAATTTTTTGCCTCAATCGTCTTCCGATTTTATTTTTGCCATAATAGTAGAGGAGTACGGTTTAATTGGAGCAATTACTCTTATTAGTTTATATTTATTATTGTTTTATCGTTTTATTGTAAACGCACACAAGGCACAATCTTTTTTTGGCAAAATGCTTATAGTTGGACTCGGATTTCCAATTATTTTTCAAGCTTTTGTAAATATGGGAGTAGCAGTAGAATTATTACCAGTAACGGGACAACCTTTGCCATTAATCAGTAGTGGAGGAACTTCTATTTGGATGACTTGTATTGCAATTGGAGTTATATTAAGTGTAACCAAAAAAGACGAAGAAATTCTGTTAGATAAAAAGGAACAAGAACAAAGAGAGGCTATTCTAAAAGATATAATAGACAGAGAAGTTGCTTTACAAGCCAATGAGTCTAATATCGAAAAAGAAGATTATAGTATAGAAGAAACACATCCATTAGCACCTATTTTAAATGAAAAGTAACGAGCAAACATATCGCGTTATTCTTAGTGGTGGAGGAACAGGCGGACATATTTATCCGGCTATTTCTATTGCAAAAGAGTTTCAGAAAAGAAACCCTAATGCGGCTATTTTGTTTGTAGGTGCAAAAGATAAAATGGAAATGCAAAAAGTGCCTCAAGCTGGTTTTGCTATAAAAGGTTTGTGGATTGCTGGTTTACAAAGAAAACTAACTTTAAAAAATGCATTGTTTCCAATAAAGTTGGTGTGGAGTTTGTTGCATTCGGTATTTATAATTTTAAAATTTAAACCTAATGTAGCAATAGGAACGGGTGGTTTTGCTAGTGGAGCAGTTATAAAAATGGCATCGTTAATGGGTGTGCCAACTTTAGTACAAGAACAAAATTCATACCCAGGTATTACAAATAAATTATTAGGTAAAAAAGCAAATTTGGTATGTGTAGCGTATCCAAATTTAGAGAAGTTTTTTCCAAAAGGAATTGTTAAGTTAACAGGTAACCCTGTTCGAGCCGATTTAATTTCTTTATCAGAAAACAACGCAGAAGCAAAGTTGCATTTTAAATTAGATGCAAACAAAAAAACAATTTTGGTTTTAGGTGGTTCATTAGGAGCAAGAAGAATTAATCAGCTAATAGAAAAAGAATTGCCTTTTTTTGAAGATAATAGTATTCAATTAGTTTGGCAATGTGGTAAGTTGTATAAAGACGATTATTTTAAATATAATTCGGCATCAGTAGTGGTTTTAGATTTTATAGATCGAATGGATTTAGCTTATTCTGCAGCCGATTTTATTATTTCACGTTCAGGAGCTTCATCCGTTTCGGAATTGTGTTTGGTGGGTAAACCTATTGTTTTTATCCCATCACCAAATGTTGCCGAAGATCATCAAACTAAAAACGCTCAAGCTATTGCTTCTAATAACGGTGCAATACTTATAAAAGAATCGGAATTAGAATCGGAATTTAAAAAACAAATGGAATCTCTTTTTACAGATGTTTCATTGCAAAATAAACTTTCGGATAATTGCAAAAAAATGGGACTTCCAAATGCTACATCAGATATTGTAGATGCAGTAGAAGAAATTCTTAAACAAAATAAATAATGGAATTAAAAGCTATAAATAATATTTACTTTATTGGTATTGGCGGTATCGGCATGAGTGCCCTTGCACGTTATTTTGTAGCCCAAGGTAAAAATGTAGCAGGTTACGATAAAACAAGTACTCAGCTTACTAAAGAGTTAGAGGCTTTTAATATTCCTATTGTTTTTAACGAAGCTGAAGATGCAATTCCGAAAACACATTTAAACGCTACTAATACATTGGTGGTTATTACACCAGCAGTTCCAAAAGAGCATAAACAACTGTTGTATTTTCAAAACAATGAATTTAACATTAAAAAAAGAGCTGTTGTTTTAGGTGAAATTACAAAAGATACTTTTTGTTTTGCAGTTGCGGGTACGCACGGTAAAACAACAACTTCAAGTATTTTAGCTCATTTATTGCACAGTAGCGGAGTGGAAGTAACTTCTTTTTTAGGCGGAATTGTAGAAGGATATAACACCAATTTAATCGGTAACGGAACAGAGGTAACTGTTGTGGAAGCTGATGAATTTGATCGTTCGTTTTTACATTTACATCCTAACCTATCATGTATAACTTCTATGGATGCCGATCATTTGGATATTTATGGCGATGCCAAAACAATAGAAGAGTCGTTTGTTGCTTTTGCAAATAAAACTCCATTTAAATCGCTGTTTGTTGCAAAAGGTTTACCACTAGAAGCAAATACAGTTGCAGTAAATGGATTAGGAGATTTTGAAGCGAACAATATAAAAATAGAAAATGGTTATTATGTTTTTACTATAAAAACACCAAATGAAGTAATAGAAAACGTTTCGTTTTCGCTACCGGGACATCATAACATTAGTAATGCGCTTATGGCTTTTGCAATGGCAAAAACATACGGCGTTGCAACCGATAAATTAATACAAGCGTTGGCTAGTTTTCCTGGAATTAGAAGACGATTTTCTTTTAAAGTAAGAACTAGTAATAAAGTATATATAGACGATTACGCTCATCACCCAACCGAAATAAATGCAGTTTTTCAGGCAGTTGAAGAGTTGTTTCCAAATCAAAAAAAAGTGGTTTATTTTCAGCCGCATTTGTTTAGTAGAACAAGAGATTTTATTAACGAATTTGCAGCCTCGTTATCACAATTTGATAAAGTGCGTTTGTTAGAAATATATCCGGCCAGAGAATTACCTATAGAAGGTGTGTCAAGTGCTGTTTTGTTAGATTTAATAAAATGTAACGATAAAAAAATTATAGAATTAAATGAAATTGTAAATTCAGTTGTAAATGAAGATTACCCTATTGTAATAACTTTAGGAGCAGGAGATATAGGAGAAAAAGTGTCACAAATTCAAACTCAAATAAATGAAAAATTGGCCTTGGTATAGTATTCGTTTAGTGTTGTTGTGTTTTGCAATGCTGTTTTTGTTTTCTTTTGCAAGAAAAAGGACTAACTCACGCACTTTTAATACTGTAGATATAACTTTTGTAGATGAGGTGCAAAATAGCTTCATTACAAACGAAAACGTTAATAACTTGTTGAAACAAAATTTCGGACAGGTTTTAACTATTGAAAAAGAAAAAGTAGATTTGAGTAAAATTGAAAAAGTATTAGATAAACACCCAAATATTAGTAAATCAGAAGTTTATCAAACAGTTGATGGGGCGTTAAAAGTTATTATTTCTCAAAAACAACCAGTCGCAAGGGTTATAGATAATGAACAATCTTATTATATAGATAGTTTAGGTTCTGCAATGCCTTTGTCTTCAAATTTTTCTGCACGAGTTTTAACAATTCAAGGGAAAAAGGAGTTTTTAAAAAATGAGGATGTTTTAAGTTTATTGAATGTGATTAATAATGACGATTTTTTAAAGAAAAACATAATTGCTGTTTCAGTTTTAGACAAAACACAAATAGAATTGTGGACAAGAGAACATAGATTTAAAATATTTTTTGGAAAACCAATTGATATTCAGAATAAATTAAACAAATACAAAGCGTTCTATTTATATGCTTCTAAAGATTCATTAATAGAAACGTACAAGAGAATAGATTTAACATTTGCAAAACAAATTGTTTGCGAATAAAGTGTAGTAGTATGAGAAAAGACACAATTGCAGTAGGTTTAGATATTGGTACCACCAAAATTGTTGCCATGATTGGTAAGCGAAACGAATATGGTAAGCTTGAAATTTTAGGTATTGGTAAAGCTAAAAGTTTAGGCGTTCACCGTGGTGTTGTAAATAATATTACACAAACAATTCAATCTATTCAACAAGCAGTTACAGAAGCCGAAAACGATTCGGGTTACAAAATAAACGATGTAGTAGTTGGTATTGCAGGTCAGCATATTCGCAGTATTCAGCACAGTGATTATATAAGTAGAGAAAACCCAGATTCGGTTATTAATCTTGCAGATATTGATTCGCTAATTAACCAGGTACATAAATTATCTATGTTACCGGGAGAAGAAATTATTCATGTTTTACCACAAGAATATAAAGTAGATGGACAGTCGGAAGTTAAAGAACCAATAGGAATGTACGGTGCTCGAGTAGAGTCAAGTTTTCACGTAGTTGTGGGGCAAGCGGCTTCTATTCGTAATTTAGGTAGATGTGTTAAAAGTTCAGGATTAGATCTTTCGGGCTTAACATTAGAGCCATTAGCATCTGCAGAAGCTGTTTTAAGTGTTGAAGAAAAAGAAGCTGGTGTAGCACTTATTGACATAGGTGGTGGAACAACCGATTTAGCTATTTTTAGAGACGGAATAATTCGTCACACTGCAGTAGTTCCTTTTGGAGGTAATGTTATTACAGATGATATTAAAGAAGGATGTTCTATAATAGAAAAACAAGCCGAACTATTAAAAGTTAAATTTGGTAGTGCTTGGCCAGGAGAAAATAGAGAAAACGAAATTGTTTCTATACCAGGTTTAAGAGGTAGAGAGCCAAAAGAGATTTCGGTAAAAGACCTTTCTAAAATTATACATGCAAGAGTTGTAGAAATAATAGAATTGGTTTATGCAGAAATTAAACTATACGGACAAGACGATCATAAGAAAAAATTAATAGCAGGTATAGTACTTACAGGTGGTGGTGCAGAATTAAAGCACATTAAGCAGTTAGTAGAGTACATTACGGGTATGGATACACGTATTGGGTATCCTAACGAGCATTTAGCTGGCGATTCAGATGCAAGTTTGTCAAGCCCATTATATGCAACCGCTGTTGGTTTGGTAATGAATAGTATAGAAAACAACTCTAAAAGCGCTGTTCCTTTTGTAGAGTTAAAAGAAGAAAAAGAAAGTATAGAAGTTGAAAAACAATTTGTGCCTTCTGAAACAGAAACAGAAAAACAAGAAGAAAAAATAGAAGAAGAAAATACGCCAGAAAAAACAGGTAAAAACTTTTTCGATAGATATATAGATAAATTAAAAGATTTTTTAGATAACGCAGAATAATATATACCACATGCCAGATTTATCAAACATAGAATTCGATTTACCAAAAAACCAATCCAACGTAATTAAAGTTATTGGAGTAGGTGGAGGAGGAAGTAACGCAATTAACCACATGTTCCAACAAGGAATAGATGGGGTTGACTTTGTAATTTGTAATACCGATGCACAAGCTTTACAAAATAGCCCAGTGCCTAATAAAATTCAGTTAGGAGTTCACTTAACCGAAGGTTTAGGAGCAGGTGCTAATCCAGAAGTTGGGCAACAATCGGCTATAGAAAGCATAGAAGATTTAGAAAAAATGCTAGACACCAATACTAGAATGTTATTTATAACAGCTGGTATGGGTGGTGGTACAGGAACAGGAGCTGCGCCTGTAATTGCCAAATTAGCTAAAGAAAGAGATATTTTAACCGTAGGTATAGTAACTATTCCTTTTTCTTTTGAAGGAAACTCTCGTGCTGCACAAGCAATGGAAGGAGTAGAGCGTTTGCGTAAAAACGTAGATTCGCTTATTGTTATAAATAATAATAAATTAAGAGATGTTTATGGAAACTTAGGCTTTAAAGCTGGATTTTCTAAAGCGGATGAAGTGTTAGCAACAGCGGCTCGTGGTATTGCCGAAGTAATTACACATCACTACACGCAAAATATCGACCTTAAAGATGCAAAAACAGTACTTTCAGATAGTGGAACTGCAATTATGGGTTCTGCTAACGCTACTGGCGAAGAAAGAGCAAAAACAGCTATTGTAAGTGCTTTAGATTCTCCATTGTTAAATGATAACAAAATTAAAGGTGCAAAAAATGTACTTTTATTAATAGTTTCTGGTTCAGACGAAATTACAATTGACGAGATAGGAGAAATAAACGATTACATTCAAGCAGAAGCGGGTTATAACGCCAATATTATAATGGGTGTGGGTGAAGACGAAACTTTAGGAGAGTCTATTTCTGTAACAATTATTGCTACTGGATTTAATAGTGAGCAACAAGCCGAAATCGTAAATACAGAGCCTAAAAAAATTATACACTCGTTAGAGTCTGATCAAAAAATAGAGCAACAATTAACAGGTTCTTCTCGCGAAATGATTAGTAACGAACCAATTGAGCAATCAGTTACAGAAACTCTTGTTGCTAATAAAGAAGAAGTTAAAGCGATAGAGGAATCAGAAAAAATTGTATTTACATTAGAAGAGCCAGCAACTTCTTTTGAAATTATTGAAGCGAAGAAAGAAACTGCAAACGATTTTATTGCAACTACACAGGCAATAAAAAGCATTCCTGTTGAGTTCGAAAATGTATCAGCGTCTGTAAATCCTAATTTTCAATATACTACAGCAGCAATAAAAAACATTAATGTTGTAGATGCTCAAATAATAAAAGCTACAACTGAAACTGAATTTCAGCCAGATTTATTTAACCAGCTTTCTAAAGAAGTTTTAAATGTAGAAGTAAACGAACCATTAAATGTATCGGAAGAGGTTAAAAATCAGCCAGAATCAATAGTGCGTTTTACTTTAGAAGAATATGAAGAAATTGAAAATCAATTTGTACAATCTAAAGCCGAAGAAACAATAGTTGATGAGGTAGAAGTAGATGAAGAATTAGATATAAAATTTAAAGTAAAAGAAGAAACTGTTGAGCAATCAAAAGCATTTAATAGAGCAATTGATCCTACAGAGATGAGTATCGTAGAAGCTTTAAAATTAAGAACTGAAGAACGCAAAAGAACATTAAAAGAGTTTAATCATAAATTCGCAAGCCAATCTCGAATAGATGAATTGGAACGTGAGCCAGCATATAAACGCAATAACGTTACTTTAAGAGAAGGAAATATAGAGAATACAACTTCGCGTCTTTCTGTAGAATTAGACGATGAAAATCAGGTTTATTTAAAAAGTAATAATTCTTTCTTACACGACAACGTGGATTAAAGTAAAAAAACAAATAATATGAGTTTACAAGATCAAATAATGGACCAAATAAAAACCGCAATGCGAGCTAAAGACACAGTTGCTTTAGAAGCGTTGCGAGCTATAAAATCGGCTTTATTATTATTAAATACAGAAGCTGGAGCAACAGAACCTTCTCAAGATGAAGAAATTAAGCTTTTGCAAAAGCTTGTAAAACAAAGAAAAGATAGCGCCGCTATATATACAGAACAAGGAAGAGCAGATTTGGCTGAGCCAGAATTAGCACAAGTAGCAGTAATTTCTCAATTTTTACCAGAGCAAATGTCCGAGGATGCTATAGAAAAAGTAATAGCCGATTTAATTGCTAAGAACAACTTATCTGGCATGGCAGCTATGGGGCAACTTATGGGAATGGCATCTAAAGAAATGGCAGGTAAAGCCGACGGAAAAACAATTTCTACTTTAGTTAAAAAATTATTAGTGTAATACCACTTTAAGGGCCGCGTAGTTCAACTGGATAGAATATCAGATTTCGGCTCTGAGGGTTGGGGGTTCGAATCCCTTCGTGGTCACAAAATCTATATAAGCCTGTATTTATTACAGGCTTTTTTATTTAATAGCATGCCGTTTTTTCGCTACGCTACAAAAACGTCGGGCTTTACGCTCTATCTTTTGCTTGTGCCTCGCAAAAGGATGCCGCTGCAATCCCTCATGCAAACAAAAACATTTAGTATTCGTTTATATAAAATAAAAAGCCAAATTACACCTTTTTTATCAATGTTTTTTGGCTTAATAGTATTTAAAAATCTAACTTTAATTTACTAGTTTTTCTAAATCTCTTTTTGTTTTTTCAACCTCTAATTTTGCGGTTCTAATTTTGTTTTCATAATCTAATAGTTTTTCTCTGTACTTTAAATCGTCTTCATCTGTTAATTTACCAGCTGCTTTTTTATTGTCGTACTTTTGTTTTTCTTTATTAAATCTCCCAGTAATTTTGTCTAAGGACTTCTCGGCTTTCTCAACTTTGTTTTCAGCTTTAGCCAGATTTTTTTGTTCCTTTTCAGCTTTTTTTCTAGCTTTTTCTACTTCTTTCTCTGCTTTTTCAATTTCTTTTCTTGCTTTTTCAGCAGCTTTTTCTTTGTCTTTTGCTGTTTTTAGTTGTTCTTCTAAAGCGTTCTCTTTCGCTTGATTTTTTTCAGTTTCTAACTCTAATTGTTTTTGTTTTTCTAATAAAGTTGGTTCTGCTATTTCAATAGCTTCAATAAGTTCTGTTTTTTTAATAATAGTTGAATCTATTGCTACTTGTCCATAAGCTGAACTTCCTAATACAATAAGTGCTAATAATCCTAATTTTGTTTTCATTTATTTTATTTTAAATATCTTTAACTAAATTAAACATATAATACCACATGTTAAAAAAACATCTTTTATCGCTACTTATTATCGTTTATCTTTTTAATTCATGTAAAGAATTGCCACCTAATTCGTCAAACATTGATGCTTTAGGTGGTATAGAGCTAACCTCAGATTTCGATTATTTACCAACTTCAACCTCAGATGTTGTGATTTCTCACCCGCAATATTCATTTTCATATATAGAAAAATACGAACAGTCAGAATGGGTTGCTTATCATTTAACATCTAAAGATATCAATTCAGCTAATTACGACAGGCCTTATTTCAATCAAGATAAAAAAGTTAAAACTAAAAGTGCCGATTGGCGTAATTTTAAAAATTCGGGTTATAATAAAGGACATTTATGTCCAGCTGCAGACAGAAAAGCTACTTTTGAAGATTACGAAGCTACTTTTTTAACTAGTAATGCTTCGCCCCAGCTTTATGATTTTAATGCTGGTATTTGGAATAGATTAGAGCAAAAAGTAAGATATTGGGCAGAAAGATACAACGGTATTTATGTTATTACAGGTGGTGTTTTAACAGATGGTTTAAAAGCTATTGGTAGCGAAGATGTTGCTGTGCCCGACTATTTTTATAAAATTATTTTAACAGAAGACGGTAAAAATATGATTGGCTTTTTAATGCCACATGAAAAAAGCGATAAGCCGCTTTATTCTTATGTAGTTCCTGTAGATAGTATTGAAAAAGCTACCGGTATAGATTTTTTCCCTAATTTAGAAGATGATTTAGAAAACAATTTAGAAAAAGAAAAGGGTTATTCTAACTGGAAATTTTAATTACCACTCGTTAACCTGATTCGCATCTAGTTTTACAAAAATAAATAGCATAATTGTAAAAGCAATTAAGCTAGAGCCACCATATGAGAAAAAGGGTAGTGGTACTCCAATTGTTGGAAACAAACCAATAAGCATTGCAATATTCACAAAAAAGTGAATAAATAAATAGGTTACCAAACAATAACCATAAACTTGAGCAAATTTTGTTTTTTGCCTTTCTGCTAGGTATAATATTCTAAAAAATAGAGCTAAAAACAATCCAATTACGGTTAAAGTCCCTATAAATCCCCATTCTTCGCCTATGGTTGTAAAAATATAATCGGTATGTTGCTCGGGTACAAATCCTCCTTTTGTTTGTGTACCTTCTAAAAAACCTTTTCCAAACCAACCTCCAGATCCAATGGCAATTTTAGATTGGTTTAAATTATAGCCTTCTTTTTTTAAGTTAACTTCTTTTCCTAAAACTACGTCTATTCGGTCTTTTTGGTGTGGCTCTAAACTATTATATAAGGTGTTGCTAAATAAAACAAATCCACTTATAATTACCCATAAAACAGATAGTGGAATTAGTGTTCTTTTTATCTTTTTAGAAGTAGCTACAATTATTATAAGTACGAGAAATAAAAAACCTATTACATAGTATGGATTAAAATTTAACGCTAGAAAAAATAATATTATTGCAGCAAACCCCGATATTAAAAACCAAGCATTTAAGCCAAATCTGTGAAGTACAAAAAATAATGCTACAAAAATCATGGCACTTCCCATATCTGGTTGTGCTAGTATAAGTAATATTGGTAATCCTATTATTGCAAATGCAATTAAAACTTGGTTTTTACTTTTTAAATTTACCTGGTTATAGCTAAGAAATTTGGAAAGTAGTAAAGCTACTGCTGTTTTTACAAACTCGGAAGGTTGTAAACCAAAGCCCCCAAATTTATACCAGTTGGTTTGTCCTTTAACGGTAGAACCAAAAACAAAGAGCCCTAAGAGCATTATAATTCCTATCAGATAAAAAACAAAAGACAGCCTTTCGAACGTTTTAGATTCTAATAATAAAATTATAAAAATAATTGGAATTGTTACTCCAATAAAAGTCAGTTGTCGCCCATATGTTGCACTAAAATCAAACATACTTGTGCCATCTATAGGCACTGTTGTAGAATAAATAGTAGACCATCCTAGTAAAACTAAAATTGCATATAATAGTACCGTTATATAATCTACTTTACCTATTATTTGATTACTCATTTGTAGCTGTTATTTCTGGTTTTACTTCGCTATTTATGGCAATAATATCTGTGCTATTAGTTTGGCTTGGTTCTGGTTTTTTAGGTTCTCTGCTGTATATTATATTTTCTATGTTTCTATATACAGGTTCTAAACTATTGGTTAACATTCGTTTTTCTAAATCTTTTCTGCTAACCTCGTTTTTCAAGTATTTTTCAATCATAACAGTAGCAATTGGTCCGGCGTAAGTGTTTCCAAAACCTCCATTTTCTACAAAAACTGCAATTGCTATTTTAGGGTTGTCTTTGGGTGCAAAGGCTACAAATATCGAATGGTCTTTTAGTTGTATTACTCGACTTCCTACACGTATTTTATTTTCGGCAGTTCCTGTTTTTCCACAAATTTCTAAATCGTTTACTTTTAAAGATCGGGCAGTTCCTTTGTTATAAACGTCTGCTAATCCTTGTATAACAGGAGAGAAATATTTTTTATTAACTTCTACGACGTGTTTTGTTGTGAACTTTTTGTTTAGTTTCTGTCCTTTTATGTTTTTTACAATGTGTGGGGTGTAGAAAAATCCTTGGTTAGCGACTGCCGCCATCATATTTGCTAATTGAATTGGCGATGTTTCCACTTCTCCTTGACCAATTGCATTAGATATAATGTATGTGCTTCTTAACTGTCCTTTTTTATAAAGTCGTTTGTATAAATTCGAGTCAGGTACTCTACCAGATGTTCCAATTGGTAGGTCTGTTCCTAAAAAATCGCCTAAGCCAAAACTTCTTACCTTTCTAGACCATATGTCGATTCCTTCTTCTGCTGTTGTGTATTTTTGTATCGATTTTCTAAAAATCTGACAAAAATAGGTGTTGCAAGAATTATATATTCCGTTATTAAGTACAGAAGTTCCGCTATCGTGGCATTTCATAAATGCTCGTTTACCATAATAAAAACCATGCCTACAAGCGAATCCGGTTTCTTCGTCTATTACGCCTTCGTCTAAGGCAACTAATCCAGTTATTATTTTAAATGGAGAACCTGGCGGATATTTTGCTTTTAAACTTCGGTCGAATAAAGGTTTATTGATAGAATCGTAATGTAGCTTAGTGTAATTTGGGGAACGTTGCCTACCAACCAAAAGTCCTGGATCGTATGTTGGAGCTGTTACTAATGCTAGTATTTCTCCACTTGAGGGTTCAATAGCTACAATTCCTCCTCGCTTATTTATCATAAGTTCGGTTCCGTATTTTTGTAATTCGTAGTCTATTGTAAGCGTTAAGTCTTTACCCCTTTGGGCAATTGTATCGTATTTTCCTTCTCCAAAAGAACCAATTATACTATTAAATTTATCTCTTAAAAAGTAACGAACGCCCTTAACACCTCTAAGTTCGTTTTCGTAAAATTGTTCTACACCTTGCACACCAATTAAATCACCGTTATTATAATACGAATTTCCATTAATTGTAGTTTGGTTTACTTGTTTTATATAGCCAAAAATATTTGCCCCTATATTTACTTGATAATCGCGTAATGCTCTTTTTTGAGTGTAAAAGCCACTATATTTTCTCTCTTTTTCTTGAAAAGCGGCATATTCTTTTTTGTTTAATTGAGAAATAAAAACAGATGGCAACCTTGGGCTGTACTTTTCCGCTTTTTCAATTTTTTTTATAAAATATTCTATGTCAATATTTAAAAGTTCACAAAATTCCAGAGTATCGATTTCTTTAATATCTCTTGGAATAACCATTATATCGTAAGAAGATTGATTGGCTACCAATAACTTTCCGTTTCTGTCATAGATATAGCCTCTTTCGGGAAAGTTGTATTCTTTTTTAATGGCGTTGTTGTCCGACTTTAATTTATAGGTAGTATCTATTATTTGTAAATAGAATAATCGGATAATTAAAACTAATGCTCCAAACACAATGAACAGCGGAAGTATTTGCTTTCTCATCGTTTTTTTATTGGTTTAAAAATATAAAACATTAATAAACTTACCATAATAGTTAATATACTTGTAAGCACACTTTGTAAAAATATATCTAAAATTAAGCTAAACCTAAAGTACTCTAAAATAAACATAACTAAATGATGAATTGTAATAGCACTCACTAAAAGTGTTATTCTTTCAGAAGTCATTTTGCTCATTATTTTTATGGTATTATATTCATAACTAATACCAAAAGAAAATTTAAATAATTGAGGTCTAATATAGGCAACAGTTAAACAAGCAACAGCATGCACTCCACCAGAATTACTAAATAAGTCTAATACTAAACCAAGTATAAAACTCAGTAACAATAAAAGATTTTTGTTTCCAGATATTGGGTAGAGTAAAATAAAAAGCATGTATGGATAAGCGTTTACGTAACCAAATAAATTTATATGGTTAAATAAAGCTACTTGTAATGCAAGCAGAAATATAAATCGAATTAAGTTTGCGAGTATATCTCCCATTTATTCTAGTCCTTCTAGTTGTTGAATTTCCTTTTTCTTTTGGCTTTCTATTACATACACATAATTCAACGCAGTCATGTCGTTAAACAGTCTAACATTTATGGTGTAGTAGTTTGTTTTTTTGTCAATGTAAACTCGGTCAACTTTTCCAATCGGAATGTTTTCAGGGAAAATTCTAGAATCACTTCCTGTAACAATTGAATCTCCTTTTTTAAGTTTTGCTAATCTTGGAATATCGATTAATTGAACATATCCTACATTTTTTCCATCCCAATTAATAGAACCAAAGTGTGGGCTGTTTTTTAACTTTGCGTGTATTTTTGTTTTGGTATTTAATATACTAATTACCGTAGCGTAATTTTTAGATGTTTTTTCAATAATTCCAACAATACCATTTTCATTTACAACTCCCATGTCTGGTTTTATATTGTCGCTATTTCCTTTGTCAATAGTGATGTAATTTTGCCTAACGTTAAAGCTGTTTTTTATAACTTTAGCTGCTTTAAAAGTATAGTTTGTGCTTAATTGGTTGGCTTGTTTTATAGAGTCAATTTTAATTAAGGTGTCGGGCTTGTTGAATAATAATTGCTTTAAATAGGCATTTTCTTCTGCTAATTTTAAGTTGGTATTTTTTAATTTTAAATAATCTTGTCCTTCATTAACTTTTTTATACACTCCGCCAGAAAATGCATTTGCAGAATTTATGTATTCACTTCTATGGTAGGAATGTGACATAATAGTAAGTGATAATCCTATGCCTAAAAGCAGCAAAAACAGCAATTTATAGCTGTTTTTTAAAAATAAAATAATAATTTGCTGCATAGTAAATTAGTTATTTAAGCAAGATGCTTTTAAAACGAGCAATATTTTTAAGTGCTAATCCTGTTCCACGAACTACAGCTCTTAACGGATCTTCTGCAATGTAAACAGGTAAGTCTGTTTTTAGAGAAATACGTCTGTCTAAACCTCTTAACATTGAACCTCCACCTGCTAAATAAATACCTGTATTGTAAATGTCGGCAGCTAATTCTGGCGGTGTTTGAGATAATGTTTCCATTACTGCATCTTCAATTCTTTGTATTGATTTATCTAATGCTTTTGCAATTTCTCGGTGAGTAACATCTACTTGTTTTGGTTTACCTGTAAGCAAGTCACGTCCTTGTACAGACATTTCGTCTGGCGGAGTTTCTAGGTCTTCCATTGCGGCACCTATTTGAATTTTGATTTTCTCTGCAGTAGTTTCTCCCACAAATAAGTTATGTTGCATGCGCATGTAATAAATAATATCGTTTGTAAAAACGTCACCAGCAATTTTAACCGATTTATCACAAACAATTCCACCCAACGCAATAACCGCAATTTCGGTAGTACCACCACCTATATCAACAATCATATTTCCTTTCGGTTGCATAATATCTACACCAATACCAATAGCTGCTGCCATAGGTTCGTGTATTAAATATACTTCTTTACCGTTTACACGTTCAGCCGATTCTTTTACCGCACGCATTTCCACTTCTGTAATTCCAGATGGAATACAAATCACCATGCGCAATGAAGGTGTGAAAAATTTCTTTTTCAATGCAGGAATACTGCGTATAAACATGTTTATCATCTTTTCAGATGCATCAAAATCAGCAATTACACCATCTTTCAAAGGCCTAATGGTCTTTATGTTTTCATGAGTTTTACCTTGCATCATACTGGCTTCTTTACCAACGGCAATAATTTTTCCACTTATGCGGTCTCTCGCAACAATAGAAGGACTGTCAATTACAACTTTATCGTTGTGTATGATTAAGGTGTTTGCTGTACCAAGGTCAATTGCTATATCCTCGGTCATGAAATCAAAAAATCCCATAAATATAAAAGGGTGTTAATTATAAATTATAAAAGTCTAGAAACAAAGATAGTAAAAATTAATGTTTAAAATGACGAATTCCGGTAAACACCATTGCCATTTTATTTTCATCACAATAATTAATACTCAATTCATCTTTTATAGATCCACCAGGCTGAATAACAGCTGTAATTCCGGCTTTGTCTGCTAATTCTACACAATCTGGGAAAGGGAAGAAAGCATCACTTGCCATAACAGCACCTGTTAAGTCAAATTCAAAATTCATTGCTTTTTCTATTGCGTGTTTTAAAGCATCAACACGAGAGGTCTGTCCTGTACCCGATGCAATTAATTGTTGGTTTTTAGCAAAAACAATAGTGTTAGATTTGGTGTGTTTACATATTTTAGATGCAAACAATAAGTCTTTAACTTCTGATACAGTAGGTGCAATTTTAGTTGCTGTTTTTAAAATAGCTTCACTATCGGTAATGCCATCTTTTTCCTGAATTAATAAGCCGTTTAAACTTGTTCTAACTTGCATTTGAGGTAATTCAACATCTTTTAAAACCAATAAAATACGGTTTTTCTTTTCTTCTAAAATCTCTTGTGCTTCTTTATCAAAAGCAGGAGCTATAACTACTTCACAAAACAATTTATTTATTTCAATTGCTGTAGCTTTATCAATTGTGCCATTTGCTATTAATACACCACCAAATGCCGAAGTTGGATCACCTGCTAAAGCAGCCAAATACGCTTCGCTCATTGTGTTTCTTGTAGCTAAACCACATGCATTATTGTGTTTTAATACTGCAAAAGTAGGTGCATCGCCTTTAAATTCGTTAATTAAATTTACAGCAGCATCAACATCTAATAAGTTGTTGTACGATAATTCTTTTCCGTGTAATTGTGTAAACATTGCTTCAAAATCACCAAAGAAATACCCTTTTTGGTGAGGATTTTCTCCGTAACGAAGAGTTTTTCCGTTTTCAAAACTCGCTTTGTAATACGTATCCTCTTCGTTAAAATAATTAAAAATTGCCGTATCGTAATGAGACGAAACGTGGAAAGCACGTTTAGCCAAATGTTTTCTTTGTTCTAATGTTAAAGCTCCTTTTTCAGTCGTATAAAAATCTAAAAAAGAACCGTAATCATCAACACTAGCAACAATACATGTATCTTTAAAGTTTTTGGCAGCTGCTCTAATTAGCGAAATTCCACCAATATCTATTTTTTCAATAATATCTGCCTCTTCAGCACCGCTAGCAACCGTTTTTTCAAACGGATATAAATCAACAATCACTAAATCCAGTTGCGGAATATCAAATTCCTTCATCTGAGCCACATCACCTTCATGATCCTGACGGTTTAAAATACCACCAAAAACCTTTGGGTGCAACGTTTTTACTCTTCCGCCAAGTATAGATGGGTACGATGTAACTTCTTCTACAGGAACCACAGGAATACCCATGTTCTTTATAAAAGTTTCCGTTCCTCCGGTTGAATAAATAGTTACGTTTTCTTTGTGTAATGCTTCAACAATTGGTCCTAAACCGTCTTTATCAAAAACAGAAATAAGCGCCGATGTGATTTTTTTAGTAGTGTTCATTTGAGTAGTTATATTAAAGTGCAAAAGTAACCATAATTACACAAATATTCATAATAAACTAATCAACAATTTTATTTTCTAAAAACACTAAATTTCGGATTCTTTACAGTTGTATTTCCTGCTATCCTTTTATCTTCGCGCTGCGAAGGATACCACTTCTATCAGGGCTAAAGACTAAAGCTTTGTTGCATTTATAAAATTTTACTAAATGCTGTAACAAAACCCCTTTTAATACTACTTATCAACAAGAGTATTCCTTTATGAAACTATATTTTAGACTATTATCCGAAAGTTTTAAGTTTGCTATCAACGCATTAACAAACAATAAACTACGTACTTTTTTGTCGCTTTTAGGTGTTACAATTGGTATATTTTCTATAATTGCTGTATTAGCGGCTGTAGATTCTATGGAAAAAAACATAAAAGATAGCCTTTCAGATGTTGACACCAACACTATTTATTTGTTTAAATATTCTTTTGGTCCATCAGACGTCCCACGATGGAAACGTGATCAGTTTCCAGATGTAACTTATGAAGAATTTGAATACCTGAATCGAAGTATGCCATTAATACATAAGTCATCATACACCTTATTTGGTGGTAATCAAAATATAAAATACGAATCGAATTCGGCATCAGTTCAAATAAAACCCGGTACAGAGCAAATACAAGATATAGAACCAATTAAAATAGATCAAGGGCGTTTTTACAACGCTTCCGAATCAAATTCGGGTTCTAAAGTAGTTGTTTTAGGTTACGAAGTGGTACAATCACTTTTTGCAAACCTAAATCCAATAGGTAAAGAAGTTCGAATGTATGGGCAAAGGTTAACAGTAATTGGCACGTTAAAAAAGCAAGGACAGGGTCCATTTGGTACAACCGATACGGCTGTTTTTTTTCCTGTAAATTTTGTGCGTCAATTATACGGAGATAATAGCAATTTTTTCACTCCTTGTATTTTACTAACACCAGTTGAAAATGTAGATATAGAAGAGTTTAAAGCCGAGCTTATACAGAAACTAAGATCATTTAGAGGTGTAAGACCTGGCGAAATAAATAATTTCTTTATTAATATACTATCTGGCTTTACCGACATGATAGATAATATTGTGGGGCAAATGAACATGATAGGCTGGATAATTAGTGGCTTTTCACTTTTGGTTGGTGGTTTTGGAATTGCAAATATTATGTTTGTATCCGTTAAAGAACGAACCAACTTAATTGGTATTCAAAAAGCATTAGGTGCAAAACGAAAGTTCATTCTTTTTCAGTTTTTGTTTGAAGCTGTTATACTTTCAGTAATAGGTGGTGTAATAGGTATGTTTTTGGTATGGCTAGGTGCAACTATTGCAAGTATGGCATTAGATTTTGAGTTTGTTTTGAGTTTTCAAAACATGCTTTTAGGAACAAGTTTAGCTGCTTTTATTGGTTTACTTTCGGGTATTTTGCCAGCTATTTCAGCTTCTAAATTAGATCCTGTAGAAGCCATTAGAACAGGAATGTAAATTGAAATATACATATAATAGAAAACCTGCTAAATGCAGGTTTTTCTTTTATATAAAACACTTAAAATATTAAAACACCAAAGGTGTTCCAACGTTTAAACCGTTCGATTTTGCCAAAACACCACATAAGTTAAACAACATTCGTGCGCCTACGTTTCCGTCCCAATCATTATCTCCTGGGGCAACTTCAACCAAATCAATACCAATAATTTCTTTGTCAGAATCGGCTAATTTGTTTAATAAATAGGCAGCTTGTTCGTAACTCATTCCACCAGGAACAGGTGTCCCAGTATTTGGACAATACAATGCATTTAGTCCGTCAATATCAAATGAAACTAATACTTTTTTTGGCAATTGTGCAATAAAGTCATCGCATAGTTCTTGCCAAGTTTTACCTTCAAAAAGTTGGGTTTTAATATCGTTATCGGTATGTACTTTTACTTTGCCGTTTTGTGTTTTTACAATCCCAACCTCTTCTTCACAAAAATCTCGTATTCCAACTTGTACAAGTTTAGAAATTTGAGGGAGTTGCAATGCATTATACATTATAGAAGCATGAGA
>CBFIIG010000001.1:0-47971 GCA_965662615.1 Flavobacterium sp. | reverse complement strand
TATCAGAAGCGAAAACATTTAATTATGTTGATATACACTTCAATCCGCAATCTATTAAATTAGAAAAAAACACACTTTGTTTTACGTATTGCCAAATTCCAATTGTTTATAAAATTTCAGATAAAAAAGCAATTGAAGTAGTTTATAATTCAAACCAAACTCAAAATTTTGATGCATTAGTTTTAGACGAAAACACAAGTAATCTAGTGTTTAAACGAACCAATGAAATTAATCATATAGTTGTTCATGTTTTAGAAAACGAATTGAAATAATAAAGATGAAAAGAACTTTTTTACATTTAATTATAATAAAAACAATTAGCATATTTACTTTTATGTCTGTATTTATTTGTTGTAAAAAAGTAAACAATGCACAACAAACAAATACAAAACAAGTGACCGCAAAAGATATATTAGGAAATCCAGATTACCAAGCCATTTGTTATGGGGCTTATCGCGAAAAATCAAGAGACATTCAACCCACAATAGCTCAAATAAAAGAAGATTTACTCATTTTATCAGCTTTGGACATTAAAGTTATTCGAACATATAATGTGCATTTGCCTCATGCGTCTAATGTTTTAAAAGCCATTTCTGAACTTAAAAAAGAGAATGCAAATTTTGAAATGTATGTGATGTTGGGTGCTTGGATAGATTGCCAAAATGCTTGGACTGAATTAGAAAAAAATCATGAGGTAGAGAGTGAAAGAAACGCAATTGAGATAAAAGAAGCGGTTCGTTTAGCCAATCAATACCCCGATATTGTAAAAATTATTGCGGTTGGAAACGAGGCTATGGTAAAGTGGGCTGCCGAATACTATGTGCAACCCAACATTATTTTAAAATGGGTCAATCACCTTCAAAATTTAAAAAAAGAAAATAAATTATCTAAAGATTTATGGATAACCTGTTCTGATGATTTTGCTTCTTGGGGCGGTTTAGACGACAGTTACAAAGTAAAAGATTTAGAAGATTTAATAAAGGCGGTTGATTACGTTTCTATGCATACCTATCCGTTTCACAACTCACATTATAACCCAGAGTTTTGGAACGTACCTAACCATCAAGCGAATTTGTCTGATGTTGAAATTACAAATGCAGCAATGAACAGGGCTTTATTATTTGCGAAAAATCAATACCATTCCGTTAAAAAATATGTAAACAGCATCAGTCCAAATAAACCCATTCATATTGGCGAAACAGGCTGGGCTTCTAGTTCGGATGGTTTTTATGGAAATGAGGGTTCAAATGCAGCTGACGAATATAAACAAGCCGCTTATTACAATGCTATGCGAAATTGGACAAATACTGAAGGAATTTCTTGTTTTTACTTTGAAGCTTTTGACGAGCCTTGGAAAGATAGCGGTAACCCAAAAGGATCTGAAAATTATTTCGGACTTTTTACCGTAGATGGCAAAGCAAAGTATGCAACTTGGAATTTTGTAGATGCTTTAAATGCAAAAAACCTGAATAGAGGAAATAAAAAAGTTACAAAAACTTTTGATGGTGATTCTTTAAAAGTAATGCAAACCGTATTAAACCCACCAAAAAAATGAAAGCAATAAAATTTATTTCTCTAAACCTTATTCTTCTTATTATGTTAAGTTGCGAAACCAAAAAAGATGCTTTAAATGTTTCTGTATATGAAACGGCTGCAGATGGAAATAAACTTGCAAAAATTACAGAATTTGTAAAAGCAGATAGTTTACTTACTATTAATCTTGATGCTAATCAAAAATTTCAAACCATTACAGGTTTTGGAGGCTCTTTTACAGAAGCTTCGGCCTCATTACTCAAACGATTGAGTAACGAAAAACGTAAAAAAGTATTAGATGCTTATTTTAGCGAAGAAGGTGCCAATTACTCGTTAACTCGAACACATATAGCATCTTGCGATTTTTCGTTAAGTAATTATACCTATGCCAAAGTAGAAAACGACATGACTTTGGAGCATTTCACTATTGAAGACGATAAAGACGATTTAATTCCAATGATTTTAGAAGCAAAAGCCATTTCTAAAGAAGGATTTAAAATTATTGCTTCGCCTTGGTCGTCTCCTCCATGGATGAAAGACAACAAAAACTATGTAGGCGGAAAACTTTTACCCCAATACAATGATGTTTTTGCTTTGTATTTTTCAAAATATTTAACAGCTTATAAAAACGAGGGTATTGATATTTGGGGCGTAACGGTTATAAATGAACCACACGGAAACGGAAATAATTGGGAAAGCACGCATTTTTCACCAAAAGAAATGACCGATTTTGTTCAAGATCATTTGGGTCCAAAATTAGAAAATGACGGTTGGGGAAAAGTAAATATTTTTGGTTACGACCAAAATAGAGCAGGTTTAAAAGAATGGGTTGATGAAATGTATAGAGATGAAAAAGCATCAAAATACTTTGCCGGAACTGCTATTCATTGGTACGAAAGCACCTTTGAAGTTTTTCCCGAAGATTTACAATACGCTCACAATAAAGCGCCTAATAAATACTTGATTGAAACCGAAGGTTGTATAGATTCTGAAGTTCCTAAATGGCAAGACGACGCTTGGTATTGGAAAAAAGAGGCAACCGATTGGGGTTGGGACTGGGCAAGTGAACAAGATAAATATTTACACCCAAAATACGCTCCAGTAAACCGCTATGCAAACGACATTATAGGTTGCTTAAACAATCAAGTGGACGGTTGGATAGATTGGAATATGGTTTTAGACAAACAAGGGGGGCCAAACTGGTTTAAAAACTGGTGTGCAGCACCTGTATTAGTTGATCCAGAAACCGATGAAGTGTATTTAACACCTTTGTATTACACCATGGCACATTTTAGTAAATTTATGCGTCCGGGTGCTGTAAAAATTGGTTGCGAAATTAATGCTGAAGAAGTAGTTTCAACAGCTGTTCAAAATCCAGATGGTACTATTGCCGTTGCCATTTTTAATCCAACAGATAAAAATTATTCGGTAGAATTGAAATTAGATAATAAAAGCACTATAATTTCTATTTCTGCAAAAGCTTTACAAACAATAATAATTAATTCTAAATAATATGAATCAGACACCACAAAATATATCAGGTAAAGTCCCTGTTTTTCAAAAGGCTGCTTTTGGTGCAGGACATCTGGTAAATAATTTATTACCAGGGGCATTAGGTGTATTTTCCTTTTTTTTAATAACTGCTTTTGGTATAGAACCGGCTATTGCAGGATTATTGGCAGGAATACCTCGTTTTTTTGATGCACTTTCAGATCCAATTATGGGTTTTATATCAGATAATACAACTTCAAAATGGGGGCGTCGTAGGCCTTATATATTTGCAGGTGCAATTTTATCCGCTATATTATTTGCTGTACAATGGCAAATGTTTGAAGAGAATGGAGCAACATATAATTTTTGGTATTTCCTCCTTTTTTCAATTCTTTTTATTTTTGCAAATACTATTTTTTCTACACCATTAATTGGTTTTGGATATGAAATGAGTTCAGATACAAAAGAAAGAACTAGATTAATGGGTATTGCTAACAGTGTTGGCCAAATATCGTGGATGATTGTTCCACTATTTTGGGTGCTTATTGCTAACAAAGATTTGTTTGAAAGTCAAGCTGACGGGGTTAGAACTTTATCAATTTATGTTGGTTTTGCCTGTTTACTTTTTGGAATACTGCCAGCACTTTTTTGTAAAGAAAATGATGTGTCTGATGCAGAAAGTAAAGCTAAAATTACATTCAAAGATTTGGCTATAAATATTAAAATTTTATGGGAAAACATTAAAAACATGACACAAAATATGCCGTTTATGCGTTTATGCGGGGCTACATTTTTAGTGTTTAATGGTTTTCAGATGGTGGCTTCTTTTAGTTTTTTTATAATTGTTTTTTATATGTATAACGGTAGTTATGAACTAGCAGGTTCCGTTCCAGCAATGTTTTCTATTTTAATTGCTTTTTGTACTGCTGTTCTAATAATTCCGGTTGTTTCATGGATGGCAAATAAGTTCGGGAAAAGAAACGCATTTATAATATCTACTATTATTTCTATATTTGGGTATATACTTAAATGGTGGGGTTTTGTTGTAGTTGACCAAAATACAGCTGTTCTTTTTAATGATGTAGTTTTACAAATAGGAGTTGTTAAATTTTCTTTAGAAATGCCAATAATTTTACTATTACCAATTCCGTTTATGGCTTTTGGTTTAGGAGGATTATTTACTTTAATGATGAGTATGACGGCTGATGTTTGTGATTTAGATGAGTTGAAAAACGGTTTACCAAGACGCGAAGGAACTTTTGGAGCCGTTTATTGGTGGATGGTTAAAATAGGTCAGTCAATTGCTTTAGCTTTAGGAGGATTAGTTTTATCTTTAGTTGGTTTTGATGCAGGAGGTGCAACACAAACATTAGAAACTATGAATGATTTAAGACTTGCCGATATAATAATTCCTTCTTTAACTGCTGGTTTGGCGGTTTGGGTTATGTGGAATTATAGTCTAAATGAGGACAGAGTTGTTAAAATTAAGAAGGAATTGATAGAAAGAAGAGCTTTGAAAAATAAATTTAAAACTGAAAAAAATGGCATATTATAAAGATTATTTCAATCATGATAATCCTATTGACTATACCAATTTGGATTATTCTAATGGATATGATTTTACTGAAAACACAGTTGATGAAGTAGATAATTTGTATAAGAAAGTATTAAATGAAGGAATGCACGGAATTTGTTATAGCTTATATGCCGAAGGACAAAAGCCAGGCGATATTATTACCGAAGATCAAGTAAGAAGACGTATGCAAATTATTGCACCATATATTAAATGGATAAGATCTTTTTCTTGCACAGAAGGAAATGAATTTATTCCTAAAGTAGCAAAAGAATATGGAATAAAAACATTGGTTGGAGCTTGGATAGGAGATGATGCTGAAAAAAATAAAAATGAAATTGAAGGTCTTTTAAAATTAGCCGAACAAGGTTATGTAGATATAGCAGCTGTTGGTAACGAGGTGATGTACAGAAAAGAAATGAGTGAAGAGGATTTAATTAAGTTAATTTCAGATGTCAAAAGTAAAATCCCGAACCATATACCTGTAGGTTATGTTGATGCATATTATGAGTTTACAATTAAACCAAAATTAACAGAAGTTTGCGATGTTATTTTAAGTAATTGTTATCCGTTTTGGGAAGGTAGCGATATAGATTATTCTTTGGCACACATGAAAAGCATGTACTACCAAGCACTAGAAGCTGGACAAGGAAAAAAAGTTATTATAACTGAAACAGGTTGGCCTTCTCAGGGTGAAAGCTTTAAAGGCTCTGTACCAACCGAATTGAATTTTCAAAAATACTTTATAAATACACAAATTTGGACCAAGCAAATGGGTATAGATACTTTTTATTTTGCATCATTTGACGAGTCTTGGAAAAAAGGTCCCGAAGGTGAGGTTGGTGCTCATTGGGGTATTTGGGATAAAAAAGAACAATTAAAATTTTAAATAATCAATAAATAAACAATAACTAAATAATTTAAACTTAAATCAAAATTTTATGAAACAAAAAGTAACATTAATTTATTTACTCTTGTTCTCTGTTTTTGCTTTTTCGCAACAAATAAAAGTAACAGGAACAATAAAAGATAATTCGGGTTATCCATTACCCGGAGTAAATATTGTAGAAGATGGAACACAAAATGGAGTCACTTCTGATTTTGACGGAAAATTTTCAATTTCTGCAAATAAAGGTAGTATACTAACGTTTACATACGTTGGATTTAAAACGCAAACGATTACGGTAGATAAAAGTGTTAATTTAGACTTAGTTTTAACTGATGATGTGGCTAAACTAGATGAAATTGTCGCAATTGGTTATGGTTCTCAGACTAAAAAAGAAGTAACGGGAGCTGTATCAGTAATATCTGCAAAAACGATAGAGGACTTAAAACCCATTAAAGTGGAGCAAGCTTTACAAGGAACGGTTTCTGGAGTAAATGTTACTTCATCATCTGGTGCTCCTGGTGCAGGAATAAATATCCGAATTAGAGGTATAGCAACAAATGGAGCTAACGGACCTACAGCAATTATAGATGGATATGTTGGAGATATATCGTTATTAAATCCAAACGATATTGAGTCTATTACCGTTTTAAAAGATGCACAAGCAGCAATTTATGGAGTAATTGGAGCAAACGGTATTGTTTTAGTTACAACCAAACAAGGACGTAAAAACCAAAAACCAAAAGTAAGTTATAACACGTATTCTGGTTTTCAGTCAGCAAATAGACAGTTGTCTATGCTTAATGCTACAGAATATGCTTTGCTATTAAACGAGGCCTATGCTAATGGAGGCCAAGCAATACCATTTCCAAACGTTACTGGCTTAGGCGAAGGAACAGACTGGCAAAAAGAAGTTTTACAAAAAGGAGCTCCTATTATTAATCACGATTTTAGTATTTCAGGAGGAAGTGAAAAAACAACTTACTCAATTAGTGGCTCTCATATAGATCAAGATGGTATTGTAGGCTTGAATAAGTCGGGTTTTTTAAGAAATACGGCCAGAATAGGTTTAGGAGTTGACTTATCTGATAAGTTAAAATTAAGTTCTAATGCCATTTATACTCAATTTGATAGACAAAATTTAAATGAGGGCGGTTTGGGTTCTGTTTTGTTTAATGCCTTAAACGCACCAACTACTTTAAAGCCTTATGATGCAAATGGAGAGTATACATTAATACCGAGTTCGCCAGGTTTTGGTATTGAGGTTATAAATCCGTTAGCTCAAATTGAAAACACCTATAATAGTTATAATTATAAAAAATTAAATGGTACAGTAGGTTTAGAGTATAATGTTTTTGACTATTTAAAAGTAAAAACTCAAATGGGTTTCAATACTTCAAACAGTAAAGGAAAATCATTTAATAAAGAAATTAGTTATGGGGGTAAAGTATTTGATGTAGCACAAAGTTCAGTAAATCAAAATACGGTAAACGATAACAATTATTCTTTTGATACATTTATAGAATACGACAGAAGTTTAAATAATACTCACAATTTTAATTTAACGTTAGGTCAATCTGTTTTTAAAGAATGGGGTAACGGTTTGTTTGCAACAGGTTATGATGTTCCCAATAACTCTTGGGATTTTGCAGACATAGGTTTAACTACCGGTGCGCTTGAAGTAAAGCAAAACGGTTCTTATGCTTATGACGAAAGACGTTTGTCTTATTTTGGACGTTTACAATACGATTTTAAGAAGAAATATTTATTTTCGGCTATGTTACGTAAAGATGCTTCAACAAAATTTGGACCAAACAATGCTTCGGCTGTATTCCCTTCGTTTACATCGGGTTGGGTGGTTTCAGACGAAAACTTCTTAAAAGACAGTGAAAAAATAAACTTCTTTAAACTAAGAGCTAGTTACGGTTTATTAGGAAACGATCAAATAGGAAATAATGGTTATGTAGGTCAATTAAATGGTGAAGGAGAATATGTTTTTGGTGATGCACTTAATATTGGTATTGCTCAAGGAATATTACCTAACCCCGATTTACGTTGGGAACAATCTGAAAAAATTGATATTGGTGCCGATTTTAAACTTTTTAATAATAATTTAAGTTTCACAACAGATTATTTTATAAATACACGTAAAGACTTATTAATTCGTAATATACCTGTTTCGGGTATTACAGGAATTGCCGCTCCTGGAGCAGGTGCACCAACAATTAACGCAGGTACAGTTAGAAATAGCGGTTGGGAATTTGATATAAGCTATAGAAACAAAGAAACTTCAAATTTTAAATATAGTTTAAACTATAATGTTACTTTATTACAAAATAAAGTGTTGGAAGTAAACAATCAAACAGGCTTTATAGAAGGTGGTTCTTTTGGTGTAGGTCAACCAGCACCAGCACGCATGCAAGAAGGTTTTGCTTTAGGTTATTTTTATGGGTATAAAACAGATGGTATTTTTCAAAATGATGCCGAAGTTGCCGCTCATCCTTCACAATTGGCATTAGGTGCCGAAGCTACTCCTGGAGATATACGTTTTGTAGATGTTAATGGAGATGGAGTTATAAATTCAGATGATAGAACAGACTTAGGAAGTGCAATTCCTGCAGCAACAATGGGTTTCAATATTCAATTGGAATATAAGAACTTCGATTTTTCTGCTTATTCGTTTGCTTCTGTTGGAAATGAAATGGTTCGTAATTACGAAAGAAATTTATCAGATTTGAATAAATTAAGTTATACATTAGATCGTTGGACAGGTGAAGGAACCAGTAATACCGTTCCTAAAGTAACTACGGCAGCAACTTCAAATGGTGTGTTTTCTGATTACTTTGTTGAAGACGCTTCATTTATCCGTTTACAAACTGTTCAATTGGGCTATTCTTTAAATTCTAAATTTTTAGAAAAATTAAAGATTCAAAAAATAAGAATGTATGCTATGGCAAATAATCTTGTAACATTAACTAAGTATAGAGGGTTTGACCCTGCAGCTTCATCTGGTGACCCAATAGGTGGAGGTATAGATTATGGTTTTTACCCTCAAGCAAGAACATTAATTTTAGGACTTAACGTTAACTTTTAAACATCAATTATGAAAAAAATATTTTACAAATCCGTATTCGTTTTTACATTAATAGGTGTAATTACGTTTTCATGTACCAATGATTTCATTGAACGTGACCCAGTCTATTCTATAGACTCAGAAAACTATTTTAACTCCAAATCCGATTATGAAAAAGCATTAATCGGAGCTTATGATATGTTGCAATCTACATATCTTAATGCTCTTTTAGGAGAAATCGCGTCAGATAATACCCTTTGTGGGGGAGAAAGCGCAACAGATGTTGTAGGTTTTCAACAAATAGACGATATGATTCATACTCCTGTAAATGAAAATCTTAAAAATCTTTGGGATTGGATGTTTGCTGGAGTAAATAGAGCAAATTATATAATGGAGTTTAAAGACAAAACCGATTTTGATGGTAAAGAGCAACTTATAGGTGAAACTCGTTTTTTACGTGCTTACTATAACTTTGAATTAGTAAAATGGTTTGGTGCTATTCCTTTAAAAATTGACCAGCGTTTTGCTCCAACAGATGTAGAAACTTTACCAAGAGCATCTAAAGAAGAAGTATATGCAGCTATAGAAGCCGATTTAATTTATGCAATAGAAAATTTAAGTGTTCAACCGGCTCAAATGGGTAGAGTTACTAAAGGGGCTGCACAAGCATTATTAGGTAAAGCTTATTTATACCAAAATAAATTCAGCGAAGCTGCTTTGGTATTACAAGATGTTATTAATGCTCAAAATTATGATTTAGTTACTGACTATGACACTATCTTTGAAAATGCTGGAGAAAACGGAATAGAATCGGTTTTCGAAGTACAATACACTGATATTCAAGGTGCCGGTTTTGGTTGTTTACAATGTTCAGAAGGTAACGTAGCTGTAGGTTTTAGTGGAATAAGAAACTATACAGGACCACAGTTTACTTCGGGTTTTAGCTTTAATGTACCAACAGAAGAAGCATATAATGCTTATGAGCCAGGTGACAATAGAAGAGATGTTGCTATCTTAGATATCGTAGCATGGGCAAATCAAACGGGAGCGACATATGGTGAAGGTTTTGAACATACTGGGTATTTTAATAAAAAATACCTTCCAAGATACAGAAGTCCTCAAGCTCAAGGTGATTTAAATTTAACGAACCCTAATAACTACAGAGCTATTCGTTTTGCTGATGTGCTTTTAATGGCTGCTGAAGCTTTTAATAGAGGTAATATAAGTGATGAAACTGCTCGTGGTTATCTTAATAGAGTTAGGCAACGTGCTTTCGGAGATTTAAATCATGATATATCAGCAGCAGGTGCAGCTTTAACGGATTTTATTTATGATGAGAGAAGAAGAGAGTTAATGGGAGAAGGACACCGTTTTTTCGATTTAGTTAGAACCAATAGAGCAGCCAATACAATACCTGGTTTTGTTGCAGGTAAACATGAAGTATTTCCAATTCCAATTCAAGAAATTCAATTTTCTAATGGGAATTGGTCTCAAAACCCAAATTATTAATATTCAAAAAATAGTATTATGAAAAAAATATATTTATTTAATTTACTCTTAGTTTTTGCCTTGTTTTTAGGCTGTTCTGAAGATGATTTTTCTACAGAAAACATAGATAATATTGAAAATCCATCAAATATTAGCGCATTAGTTACCATTGCTCAAGATAATAGTGGTAATGTAACTATAAGACCTAATGGAGAAGGAGTTTCTTATTTCGTTTTAGATTTTGGGGATAATTCAGACCTATCAAACCCAATAGCAGTTGGCGAACAAATCCAACATAACTATGCAGAAGGACAGTACGATGTTATAATTACTGCCTATACCTTAAACGGTAATTCAACTTCTATTACAGAAACTATAGATGTAATGTTTATTGCACCAGAAAATTTAGTTTTAAATGTAGCCGCTCAACTTGGAAACTCATATATGGTAAATGTTTCTGCAACTGCAGATTATGAAACCTATTTTGAAGTTACTTTCGGAGAAGATCCAGCTCAAGTACCTGTTCAATTTAATCAAGGTGATGTAGTTTCTCATACTTATTCTTCTTTAGGCGATTATACAATAACAGTAACCGCTTTTAGTGGTGGTGTAAATACTACAACCGATACACATTCATTTAGTGTTTCAGACCCTTTGCTTTTTCCTATAAATTTCGAATCACCAACACTTTCTTATGCTTTTGGCGATTTTGGAGGTGGAGGAACTTCTAAAGTTTCTAATCCAGATAGTAGCGGTTTAAATACAAGCGCTACCGTTGCTAAACATACAAAAGGAGCTGGTGCTGAAGTATGGGCAGGAACTACAATGTTAATTGATGAAGTAGTTGATTTTAGTTCCCTAAATAACATTACACTTAAAGTATGGTCTCCAATTGCAGGAGCTACAGTTAAGTTTAAAATAGAAAATGCATCAGACCCAAATATAAATATGGAAATTGATCAAGTTACCTCTACTAGCAATGCTTGGGAAGAATTAACTTTCGATTTTTCTGCTGCTAATAATGGTAACGAATACCAACGTATTGCTTTATTTTTTGATTTTGGAAACGCAGGAACAGGCGCCGACTTTTATTTTGACGATATTCAACAAAGTAATGGTTTGCCAGAATTTGCAATGCCTATTACTTTTGAAAACAGTTTACTAACTTATACTATTGATAGTTTTGGTGGTGCTGGAGCAGGAGTAATTGCTAACCCAGATGCAACTGGTATAAATACATCTGCAAATGTGGGTATGTTTGATAAACCAGCAGCTGCTCAAACATGGGCAGGTTGTTTAGTAGAATTGGATAATCCAATTGACTTTACATCAATGCAAAAAATAAAAATTAAATCGTGGTCGCCAGTTGCTGGTGTAAATGTATTGTTAAAGCTAGAAAACAGTAGTGATTCTAATGTTTTTGTAGAAGTTACTCAAACTACAACGGTAGCCAATGGTTGGGAAACCATAACCTTCGATTTAACAGGAATAAACAGTGCAAACAACTATCAAAAAGTAGTTTTGTTTTTCGATTTTGGAAATAACGGAACCGCTAATACCTTCTATTTTGACGATATAGAATTGACTAATTAAAAAATAAAAAAAGATGAAAAATACAATAAAAAAAATAACCTATTTAATTGTCTTGTTATTAGCATTTTCTAATTGCCAAGATGATGACCAAACTTTTGGTGCAATATTAGCACCAACAGATTTTGAAGTTAGTGTTGCTATACAAGGACAAGACACAGATAATCCAGATGGCGACGGCTCTGGTTTTGTAACTTTTACAACTTCTGCAAAAAATGCAATAAGCTATGAATACATTTTTGAAGACGGTACTTCAAACAACACTTCTTCTAATACCTATCAAAAAAGGTTTACATCAACAGGTGTAAATACTTATGAAGTTACAGTAGTAGCAAAAGGAACAGGAGGCTTGTCTTCTTCTAAAACTCTAAATGTTACAGTTTTAAGCACTTTTAGTGATGTTGAAGCTGTTGGTTTTTTAACTGGAGGAAGTACAAAAAAATGGTATTTTGCAGCTTTTGAGCCAGCTCATTTAGGTGTAGGTCCGAATAATGCAGATGCTGCAAATAATTTCTGGCCAAATTATTATGGTGCTGTTCCTTTTGAAAAGGCAGCTTCAGCTGAAAGCTCTTGCTTATATGATAATGAACTAACTTTTTATTTAGAAAACGATATTCTAAAATATGAACTTAACAACGGAGGTTCTACCTTTTTTAACGCTGCGTTCGAAAGTGTTGGTGGTGGATCTGCAGGTTATGATTTTTGTTATAACTTTGATACTACAGGTCAAAAAACGGTTTCTTTAGCACCTTCAAATTCATTAGCCGTTCAAAATGGTGTTCCAGGTCAAATGAGAGGTACTGAAATGCAATTTAGTGATAATGGATTTATGGGGTATTATGTTGGACAAAGCACATATGAAATAATATCTATTACAAATGACAGATTAGCTGTTCGTTTTGTAGCAGGTAATGACCCTGCTTTAGCTTGGTATCATATATTTACAACTACACCATACGTTGATCAGGTAGCAGGCAACGGTCCAGATGAATATACAGACTTAGTTTGGTTTGATGAATTTGATACGGATGGAGCGCCAGACCCTACAAAATGGACTTACGACATCGGTGCAGGTGGATGGGGTAATGGAGAATCTCAATACTATACTAATTCAAGTTCTAATTCAGTTGTTTCTAACGGAACTTTAAAAATTACAGCTAAGGCAGAAGACTTAAACGGTTCTTCATATACTTCGGCAAGATTAAAAACAGAAGGTTTGTATGATTTTACATATGGTAAAGTAGAAGTAAGAGCAAAACTACCTTCAGGAGGTGGTACTTGGCCAGCTATTTGGATGCTTGGTTCTAATTTTTCAACAGTTGGATGGCCAGCTTGTGGAGAAATAGATATTATGGAACACAAAGGTAATGAGCCAAATATTATTCATGGAACTTTGCACTATCCTGATAATTCTGCTGGGAATGGTATTACTGATAATATAACAATATCTAATGCATCATCAGAGTTTCATTTGTATAGTGTAGAGTGGAGTCCAAATCAAATTAAGTTTTTTGTAGATGATATCCCATTTCATACATTTACAAACACTTCAACTACCCCTTTCAATGCAGACTTTTTTATGATATTAAATGTTGCTATGGGTGGTACATTTGGTGGAGCAATTGATCCTGCTTTTGTAGAAAGTGCTATGGAGGTTGATTACGTAAGAGTATACCAGTAAATTAGGAAAGTTAAATAAATATTAGAATCTTAATTTTTTTATTTATTTGATATCCTTTTTTCTACCCAATTAATAATAATGTTGAGTCTTAAACGGCTCAACATTTTTTTTTCGAATTCCCAAAAAAAACTGAATTGACCAAATAACCAGCCCACAAACACTAATAGTATTTGGTAAATAGGAAAAAGTATTAAAATTCTAAAAGGCCAATATATAAATGCGCTAGTATTTTCTTTGTTAAGATTTATAAACGTCATTATAGGTTTAGAAATATATGCTGCTGTTGACCCAGTAATTGCAAATACTGATAAAATAAGTATAATTTGTAGGTTACTATCTATATTCCAACGTTCTTTAAGTTTTTTCATTTTAAATTGTAGGCATTTACAATTGCAAATGTACTAATTACTATTTAAACGAAAATAGTATAAACTATAATTAAACAAAAAAGCACTGCAATTGCAGTGCTTCTATCTTTGTTTGGTAATTTATTTTTTTCCAAAAAGTCCACCAAGTAAACCACCAAGTCCACCTTTTTTACCGTTTCCACTTACTGCAGAAAGAGCATCGCTTAAATCAACCTTTCCATCTCCGTTTTGATCTAAACCAACCATTCCGCCATATTTAGAAATAGCGCCCATAAGTCCGCTTTCTTCCTCTTTGTTACCACCTGTTAAAGCGCCTAAAATAGTGCTTATATCAAAACCTTTTTCATTTGGGTCTTGTGCTTTTCCAAAAAGACTTCCTAATACTTTTGGTAGTAAACTACTAGCAATACTAGATGTAGTTTCACTAGAAAGTCCAAATTTAGAACCTAAGTTTTCACTCACTTTATTTGATATTCCGCTTAAAGCAGGGTTGTCAGAAGAAAGATTTCCACCTTTTAATAAACCTGCTAGGTCTTCAATTTTTCCTTGCGAAACCATATCTTTTAGCCCATCTAAAATAGATGTACTAGCTTCGGACATTACGTTGTCGTTAATTTCGTTTGGTACAGCATTGTTTTTTACAACAGCATCTGTTCCGTGTTCTTTTACTAAATTTAATAATTGTTCTAACATACCTTTCTTTTTATAATTTTTAGAAAAGTATATAGAATTTATTACATAAGTAAATTTATCAGATTATCTGCTAATTCTTCCCCTATTCGGTCTTGCGCTTCTAGTGTTGCAGCACCAATATGAGGTGTTAATGATAATTTTGGATGCATTAGTAAAGTAATTTCTGGTTGAGGTTCTTTTTCAAAAACATCTAAACCTACAAAACTCAATTGTCCTTCGTCCAGTGCTTTTACAATGGCTACTTCGTCAACAACACCACCTCGAGCAGCGTTTACAATTGCAGCTCCTTTTTTCATTTTATTTATTTCATTCTCACCAATTACATAATCATTTTGGCCAGGTACATGTAAGGTGATAAAATCTGCATTCTTCAAAACTTCCTCTTTAGAAACAGTTGCAATTTCGAATGATGCCATTTGTCCATCAAAAAAATCAAGAGTTATAGTTGCTTTTTCCATATAGCTATCAAAAGCTAAAACTTTCATACCTAATCCTATAGCGTTTTTAGCAACAGCTTGCCCTATTCTTCCAAAGCCTATAATACCTAATGTTTTTCCTCTTAATTCAGCACCGGCGGCATACGCTTTTTTTAATCCATTAAAGTTCGAATCACCTTCAAGAGGCATATTTCTATTAGAATCGTGTAAAAAACGAATACCTGAGAATAAATGAGCAAATACCAATTCTGCAACTGATGCAGAAGAAGCACCAGGTGTGTTTATTACACTAATCCCTTTACTTTTAGCGTAATCAACTTCAATATTATCCATTCCAACACCACCTCTACCTATCACTTTTAAGCCAGGGCAATTGTCTATTATTTCTTTATTTACCTTAGTAGCACTTCTTACTAATAGTGCCGAAATATTATTTTCGTTTATAAAGTTAGCTACTTGTTCTTGAGCAACTTTAGTGGTAATTACTTGTATTCCTTTTTCTTCTAATTTTTTAATTCCGCTTGCTGAAATTCCGTCGTTTGCTAATACTTTCATTTTTTTTATTTTGTAATTGTGTTTTCTAATTTTTGCATTTGATCCACCAAAGTCTGAACACTCTCAATACTTAAAGCATTATACATAGAGGCTCTATATCCACCTACTGAGCGGTGTCCGTTTAAACCACTTATTCCTGCATTTTTGCATAATGCATCAAATGTTTCTTTATGTGCCTCATCTTTTAAAACAAAAGTAGCATTCATATTAGAACGGTCTTCTTTATTAGCAACACCTTCAAAAAGTGGGTTTCTATCTATTTCAGTATATAAAATTTCAGCTTTAGCTTCATTTTTAGCTTCAATAGCTTCAATTCCGCCATTATTTTTCAACCATTGCAAGGTTAATAAAGAGGTGTAAACTGCAAAAACGGGAGGTGTATTATACATGCTGTCTTTTGAAGCATGGCTTTTGTACCCCAAAATTGCAGGTATATTAGTATTTGCTGTCTCTAAAAAGGAATTTTTAATTACAACAAGAGTTACACCTGCTGGCCCCATGTTTTTTTGAGCACCTGCATAAATTAAGTCAAATTTGCTATAATCTATTTTTCTTGAGAAAATGTCAGAACTCATATCACAAACCAAAGGTATTTTAGTTTGCGGAACCGATTTAAATTGGGTTCCAAAAATGGTGTTGTTTGATGTAAAATGAAGATAAGCAGCATCCGAAGGTACAGCATATTCTTTAGGTATATAACTGTAGTTTGTGTCTTTAGAAGATGCAATAACATCTATATTTCCAAAATCTTTAGCAACTTTTGCAGCACCGCTTGCCCATGTTCCGGTGTCTAAATAAGCTGCAGTTTTGTCTTTATTTAAAAAGTTTTGTGGAACTCTTAAGAATTCTAAACTTGCACCACCTTGTAAAAAAAGGGCTGTGTATTTATTATTGTCCAATTCCATTAATTCTAAAGCTAAGGCTCTTGCTTCTTCCATTACTGCAACAAAATCTTTGCTTCTATGAGATATTTCTAAAATGGATAATCCACTATTGTTAAAGTTTAAAACGGCAGCAGCAGCTTGTTCAAAAACTTCTTGAGGTAAAATGCAAGGACCTGCACTAAAATTGTGTATTTTCATTATTTTGAGGTGTGATAGTTAGATGTTACAAAATTCGTGTTTTTAGATAAGTTAGAACAGAATAAGTTATTAATAATAGCTTTATTTTATCAACAATAACGTTATAGTTGAAATGAATAGGTATTATATTTTACTTAAAAATGTTAAAGTATCTACATTATCTGCATAGTCCCATAAATTTGGTTTTTGGGTTTCACCAAAAGAGATACTGTTTTGAGTTAGATTTTTAGAAACTACACATTGAATTTTATCTTGGTCTTTTTCTAATTTTTCTAAAACACTATTTAATTCATCGTATCTTTCATAAAACACACTAGATATTGGCGATGCATAACCTTCATCTTCTTTTAAGGTTAAAAATTCATTGTCTAAAAGTTTAAACAAACTCATTAAAAAAACAGCTTTATTATAATCGTAATTATTGGCATATTTTTCATAAAAAACAACGTCTTTAAATTTATAAATGGCTTCAAAGAACAATTTAAAATCATAATCTCTAGGAACAAAAAGCTTTGATACATTTCGGCATCCTAAGCCAAAATATCTAAAAATATCTTCACCCAATGCTTCTAATTCGTCTTTGGTTTCGTTACCAGTTAAAATAGCAACTGAGTTTCTGTTTTTTCTAATTATATTGGGTTTGTTTTTAAAATAATGTTCAAAATAGCGCGCGGTATTGTTACTTCCTGTTGCTATTACAGCATCAAAATTTTCTAATTTACCTTCAACAAAAGTTATTTTTTTATTAAACCTACCATCTAAAGTAATTAAATAGTTGGCTAAAAATTTTATCAAATGTTGGTCGTTCGAGGAAGTTTTAATTAAAGCATTATGACCCGAAATTAGCACCGATAAAAAATCATGGAATCCTACTAATGGAATATTTCCAGCCAATACCATTCCTACGTTTTTTGTTTCTGAATAATTAAAATTATAAGGTGTAAACCATTGATTTAGGTTGTTTTCAGTTAAAGCTTTTGCCCAAGATTGTACCGCAAAACACACTTCGCTTTTTGTGAACCAGCCGTTGTGTGAAACCGATAATTCTATTAAATCTTCAAACGCAGAAAAAAATAAAGTGTTGTTTTTTGCAGCTGGATTTTCGGTGTTTTTTTCAGTATTAAATTGTCCTAAAAAAACACCTAATTCTGCAAAAGCTTTTTTTATTTCTAATTGTTCCATGTTTGCGTTTGTTTATATTGTGTTTTGATTGTAATTTTGTGCAAAAATAACACATTTATTAGCATTAGAAGAATTTATAATCAATTCATTATAATGCTGTTTAAAAATAAAGATTTATGGCAATTATTATAACAGACGAATGTATAAATTGTGGGGCTTGTGAACCCGAATGTCCAAATACTGCAATTTATGAAGGTGCAGACGATTGGCGCTGGAAAGACGGTACGGCTTTAAGTGGTAAAGTAGTTTTACCAGACGGCACTGAAGTAGATTCTGATGCGGCTCAAAACCCTATATCGGACGATTTATATTATATAGTACCTGGTAAATGTACAGAGTGTAAAGGTTTTCACGATGAACCTCAATGTGCTGCGGTATGTCCAGTAGATTGTTGCGTTCCAGACGATGCTCATGTAGAAAGTGAAGAAACACTTTTAAACCGACAAGCGTTTTTACATAACGAATAATTTATTGCCCGATTGTATCGGGCTTTTTTTTGCACTTTAGTTTTTTACTTTTATAAATTAATAAAACTATATTTGCACTTTATTAAAAAATACTTAGTATTTCCGTTAACTTAATTATATGAAAGCAGGAATTGTAGGATTACCAAATGTTGGAAAATCAACTTTATTTAATTGTTTATCTAATGCCAAAGCGCAAAGTGCTAACTTTCCGTTTTGTACTATTGAGCCAAATATTGGCGTGGTAAATGTACCCGATCCAAGAATTAACAAACTAGAAGAACTTGTAAAGCCAGAACGTGTTCAAATGGCAACTGTAGATATTGTAGATATTGCTGGTTTGGTTAAAGGAGCAAGTAAAGGTGAAGGTTTAGGAAATCAGTTTTTAGGAAATATTAGAGAATGTAATGCAATTATACACGTATTGCGTTGTTTTGATAACGACAATATTGTGCATGTAGATGGTAATGTAAATCCAATTAGAGATAAAGAAACCATTGATATTGAGTTGCAGTTAAAAGATTTAGAAACGGTTGAAAAGCGTTTAGAAAAAACGAACCGAGCTGCAAAAACAGGAAATAAAGAAGCGCAAGCAGAAAAAGCATTATTAGATCGTGTTAGAGCAACTTTATTAGAAGCAAAATCGGCTAGAACAGTAGTTCCACAAAATGCAGACGAAGTAGTAATGATGGAAGAGTTTCAGTTGATTACAAATAAACCTGTTTTGTATGTTTGTAATGTTGATGAATCTTCTGCGGTAAACGGAAATGCCTATGTTGAGCAAGTAAAGGAATTAGTAAAAGACGAAAACGCAGAAGTAATTATTTTATCGGTAGGGGCAGAAGCAGATATTACCGAATTAGAAAGCTACGAAGAGCGTCAGGTTTTCTTAGAAGATATGGGTTTAACAGAGCCAGGTTCGGCAGTTTTAATTCGTGCAGCCTATAAATTATTAAACTTACAGACTTATTTTACAGCAGGTGTGAAAGAAGTTAGAGCTTGGACAATTAATGTTGGTTCTACAGCGCCACAAGCGGCTGGAGTAATTCATACCGATTTCGAAAAAGGATTCATTAGAGCCGAAGTAATTGCATATGAAGATTATGTTGCTTTTGGAACAGAGGGTAAAGTAAAAGAAGCAGGAAAATTAAGAGTTGAAGGTAAAGAATACATAGTTAAAGACGGTGATGTGATGCACTTCCGTTTTAATGTTTAATTACTAAAATAAAACCATTAAAAAAGCACCTTTTAAGGTGCTTTTTTAATGTAAAAAAGTCTAATAAGTTCTTAAAAACAATATAGCTAACTGCTTTTATTTTTTCAGATTTTCTCTTATATTAGCACAAATTACAAGTCGCTTTTATGTTAGAAGAAAATCAATATACCGAAGATAATATTCGTTCCTTAGATTGGAAAGAGCATATACGTATGCGTCCAGGTATGTATATAGGTAAATTAGGCGATGGGACATCGCCAGATGATGGTATTTATATACTTATTAAAGAAGTTATAGACAACTGTATTGATGAGTTTGTAATGGGTGCTGGTAAAACCATAGAAGTTACCGTTAAGGACAAGCAAGTTACCGTTCGCGATTACGGAAGAGGAATTCCTTTAGGTAAAGTAGTGGACGTAGTTTCTAAAATGAATACGGGTGGTAAGTACGACTCTAAAGCGTTTAAAAAATCGGTTGGTCTTAATGGTGTGGGTACAAAAGCCGTAAATGCACTTTCTAATTATTTTAAAGTAGAATCGGTTAGAGACAACCAAATAAAAGGTGCAGAATTTTCGGCAGGTGATTTAGTTGCCGAAGGAGTTATAGAAGAAACCACAAAGCGTAAAGGAACTAAAGTATCTTTTATTGCAGATGAGGCTATTTTTAAAAACTACAAATACCGTCATGAGTATATTATTAGTATGCTTAAAAATTATTGTTACCTTAACCGTGGTTTAACAATTATTTTTAATGGCGAAAAATACCATTCAGAAAACGGATTAAAAGATCTTTTAGAAGAAAATATTACGCAAGAAGACTCTATTTATCCAATCATTCATTTAGAAGATCACGATATTGAAATTGCCGTTACACACAGTAAAACCCAGTATTCAGAAGAATATCACTCATTTGTAAACGGTCAAAATACCACACAAGGTGGAACACACTTAGGTGCTTTTAGAGAAGCTATTGTACGTTCTATAAAAGAGTTTTACAATAAAAGTTTCGAGGCTTCAGATATAAGAAAATCTATAGTTGCTGCTGTAGCTATAAAAGTAGAGGAACCTGTTTTTGAAAGTCAGACTAAAACCAAATTAGGTTCTACAGACGTAGGTCCAAATGGGCCAACGGTTCGAACTTTTATAAACGACTTTATTAAAACAAAGTTTGACAACTTTTTGCATAAAAACCCAGAAACTGCCGATGCCCTTTTGCGTAAAATTTTACAAGCCGAAAGAGAGCGAAAAGAGCTTTCGGGAATTAGAAAATTAGCCAAAGACCGTGCAAAAAAAGCCAGTTTACACAATAAAAAATTAAGAGATTGTAGAGTACATTTAACCGACAGTAAAAACCCACGAAGTTTAGAGAGCACTCTTTTCATTACAGAGGGAGATTCAGCTTCGGGTTCTATTACCAAAAGTAGAGATGTGAATACACAAGCCGTATTTAGTTTGCGTGGTAAGCCACTAAACTCCTACGGAATGAGTAAAAAAATAGTATACGAAAACGAAGAGTTTAACTTATTGCAAGCGGCTTTAAATATAGAAGACGATATGGAAGATTTGCGTTACAATAATATTGTAATTGCAACAGATGCCGATGTTGATGGTATGCACATTCGCTTATTATTAATCACTTTCTTTTTGCAGTTTTTCCCAGAACTTATAAAAGACCGCCATTTGTACATATTGCAAACCCCACTTTTTAGGGTTCGAAATAAAAAAGAAACTATCTATTGCTATACGGAAGAAGAACGAGTTAATGCCATAGAAAAATTAAGCCCAAAACCCGAAATCACCCGATTTAAAGGTTTGGGAGAGATTTCTCCAGACGAGTTTAAATATTTTATTGGTGAAGACATTAGATTAGATCCTGTAATGTTAGACAAAACAACTTCTATAGAGCAATTATTAGAATTTTATATGGGTAAAAACACGCCCGACAGACAAGAGTTTATTATTAATAACCTAAAGGTTGAGTTAGACGTGGTTGAGAAATAAAATGAAAGAGGAAATTCAAAATAAAGAACTATTTAAGCATATTGTTGCAATTTTACTGCAAGCTAAGCAACAAGTTTTACAGTCTGTAAATGCAACAATGGTTATCACTTATTTTGAAATTGGGCGTATAATTATAGAAGACGAACAAAATGGTTTAGAACGAGCAGGCTATGGTAAACAAGTGCTAAAAGTACTTTCGAAACAATTAACAAAAGAGTTTGGGAAAGGTTTTTCTGTAGAAAATTTAGATAGAATGAGGAAGTTTTATAGAACATACTCAATTTCGTCATCACTGAATCAGATTTTAGACTTGGTTAATTCGTCATCACCGATGACGAATTCTGATAAAAGTACTATACAAGCATTAACTTCTTTTTTTAAATTATCTTGGACACATTATATTTTTTTAATGCGAATTGACGACCAAAACGAAAGAAGTTTTTATGAAATTGAAGCTAATAAAAATAATTGGAGTGTAAGTGAGTTAAAAAGGCAATACAATTCTGGTTTATTTACTAGATTGTCTATAAGTAGAGATAAAGAAGGTGTTTTAAAACTTGCTCAGGAAGGACAAATTATAGAAAAACCCAAAGATTTAATTAAAGACCCTTATATTTTAGAATTTTTAGGTTTACCCGAGTTAAATCAATATTCTGAAAATGAATTAGAGGAACAGATAATAAATAAGCTAGAACACTTTTTATTAGAATTAGGACAAGGGTTTACATTTGTAGCTCGTCAAAAACGAATTACTTTTGATGATAAACATTTTAAAATTGATTTGGTTTTTTATAATAGAAACTTAAAAAGTTTTGTACTTATAGATTTAAAAATAGGTGAATTAAAACATCAAGATTTAGGTCAAATGCAAATGTATGTGAATTATTACGATAGAAACATGCGCCTTACAGATGAAAACAAAACAATTGGTATTGTTTTATGTCAAAACAAAAGTGATTTAGTTGTAGAATACACTTTGCCAGAAAATAATGAGCAAATTTTCGCAAGTAAATACAAAACCGTTTTACCAAGTAAAGAAGATTTAATAAAATTAATTTCGGAATCAAAATAAATGAACGAAGACGAAGAAAATATAATCCCAGAAGACGATAATTTAGAGCAGCAAGAAACCATTACCAAAGTTACAGGAATGTACAAAGATTGGTTTTTAGACTACGCCTCTTATGTTATTTTAGAACGTGCTGTACCCGCTATTGAAGACGGCTTTAAACCTGTTCAACGCCGTATAATGCACTCTATGAAAGAGCTTGACGATGGTCGTTACAATAAAGTAGCTAACGTTGTAGGGCATACCATGCAGTATCACCCACACGGAGATGCTAGTATTGGAGATGCCATGGTGCAAATAGGACAAAAAGAACTTTTAATAGATACCCAAGGGAACTGGGGTAATATTTTAACAGGCGACAGTGCAGCAGCTTCTCGTTATATAGAAGCTCGTATTTCTAAGTTAGGTCACGATATTTTATACTCTCCTAAAATTACCGATTGGCAGTCTTCTTACGACGGTAGAAGAAAAGAACCTATTAACTTACCCGTAAAATTCCCATTGCTTTTAGCACAAGGAGGCGAGGGTATTGCGGTTGGACTTTCTACAAAAATTTTACCTCATAATTTTAACGAACTAATAGATTCTTCTATAAAAATATTAAAAGGGAAGTCGTTTACTTTATATCCGGATTTTCCAACGGCTGGTATTGCGGATGTTTCTAATTATAACGATGGTTTACGTGGCGGACGTGTGCGTGTACGTGCCAAAATTGCTCAATTGGATAAAAATACATTGGTGATTTCTCAAATTCCATTTTCTACAAATACCACTTCTTTAATAGATAGTATTTTAAAAGCAAATGAGAAGGGAAAAATTAAAATTAAAAAAATTGAAGATAACACCGCAGCAGAAGTTGAAATACTAATACACTTGCCTGCAGGTGTTTCTCCTGACAAAACAATAGACGCACTTTATGCTTTCACAGCTTGTGAAACATCAATTGCACCGCTAGGTTGTGTTATTGAAGACAATAAGCCTTTGTTTGTTGGCGTGTCCGAAATGCTAAAAATTTCAACGCATAGAACAGTCGACTTGTTAAAAAGCGAATTACAGATTGACCTGGCTGAGTTGCAAAACAAATGGCACTTTTCTACTTTAGAAAAAATATTTATTAGAGAAGAAATGTATATTGACTTTAAGTTGTACTCTGATAGAGAGTCGCTAAATCAATATTTGTATAAAAGTTTCGAGCCGTTTAAAAAAGACTTTGTTAGAGAAATAAACGATGAGGATTTGCAAAAGTTAACTCAAATTCCAATGATTCGTATTACCCGTTTTGACTCGGATAAAGCAGATGATGCCATTGCCAAGTTAGAAGCAGAAATGGAACGTGTTAAACATGATTTAGAAAATATAATTGACTATACGATTGCCTTTTTTCAGATGCTGAAAGATAAGTATGGTAAAGGCAAAGAGCGTCAAACCGAGTTAAGAAGTTTTGAGACTATAGAAGCAACTAAAGTAGTATTAAGAAACACTAAGTTATATGTAAATAGAGATGAAGGGTTTATAGGAACTGGACTTAAAAAGGATGAATATGTTGCAGATTGTTCAGATATAGACGATGTAATAGTATTTTTACGAGACGGTAGAATGGTAGTTACTAAAGTAGATGATAAAAAATTTATAGGTAAAGACATTATTCATATTGCTGTTTTCGATAAAAATGACAAACGCACCACTTACAACCTTATTTATAGAGACGGTAAAGGTGGAGCTTCGTTTTTAAAACGTTTTAATGTGTCTAGTATTACTAGAGATAAAGAATACCATTTAACCCAAGAAAAACCAGGTTCGCAAGTTTTGTATTTCACAGCAAACCCTAATGGAGAAGCAGAAGTGGTTACAATACTTTTACGACAAGTAGGTAGTATTAAAAAATTAAAATGGGATATTGATTTTTCAGAAATTTTAATAAAAGGAAGAAGCTCTAAAGGAAACACAGTTTCTAAATACCCTATTAAAAAAATAGAATTAAAAGAAAAAGGAATTTCTACATTACGCCCGCGTAAAATTTGGTTCGATGAAACCGTACAACGATTAAATGTAGAAGGCAGAGGCGATTTGTTAGGCGAATTTAAACCAAACGACAAGCTTTTAATAATAAATCAATCGGGTAAAATAAAAGCTATAACACCAGAATTGACAACGCATTTTGACGATGATATGATAGTGTTAGAAAAATGGAAGCCTGCAAAACCTATTTCGGCAATTTATTTTGATGGCGAAAAAGAGCGATACTACGTAAAGCGTTTTTTGTTAGAAAGCGAAAACAAAGAAGAAACTTTTATTTCTGAACACGAAAAATCGTATTTAGAAGTAGTTTCTACCGATTGGAAACCAATGGCAGAAGTAGTTTTTTCTAAAATTAAAGGCGTTCAAAAAGACAACTTAGAAGTGAATTTAGAAGAATTTATAGCTGTTAAAGGCTTAAAGGCATTGGGTAACCAATTAACTTCCGATAAGGTAAAACAGGTAAACCTTTTAGAATCAATTCCGTTTGAGGAACCAATAGAAGAAGTAGAAGAAGAAAAACCAGAAACCCAGTCTGATACTAATAATGATTACAGCTCTCTAGACGATGACGGGCAAATAACCCTTTCTTTAGATTAAGATAGTTGTAATTATAATAATAAAAATGCCTTTAGAATTTTTCTAAAGGCATTTTTTAGTTATAAAAATTTATTATAAAAATAATGTTTTGTGTAATTCGAGATTGCTATTTCTCTTTTTTCATTTTCATGTTTATAAACTCTACTGCCAAAGAAAATGCAATAGCAAAATATAAATATCCTTTTGGTACTATACCTACATGTTGCCCTGCTAACTGAGCGTTTGATAAATGCATACTTTCGGTAATTAACATAAAACCAATTAAAATTAGAAATGCCAAGCCTAAAATTTGAATTGAAGGGTTTTTGTTTACAAAATTCCCAACAGGTACTGCAAAAAGCATCATCACACCAACAGAAATAATTACAGCAGTAATCATTATATATAAAGCGTCTTCTATGCCGTTTGTCATTCCAACAGCGGTTAAAATACTATCAATTGAAAAAATTAAATCTATTAATAAAATTTGAATAATAACATTGCTAAAAGTTGCTTTTGCGGTTGTTTTTAGTTTGGTTTCATCTTGCTCCTTATGATCTACTTTTTCGTGTATTTCTTTGGTGCTTTTATAAATTAGAAATAATCCACCTAGCAGTAAAATAAGTGCTTGTCCCGTTATTTCGGCAGAAAACCATCCAAAGTTAAAACTAAACCAAGGCGCTTTCATGGCAATTAAAAGTGTTATACCAAATAACAGAGCTATTCTCATAAACATTGCCAAAAACAAACCAATTTGCGTAGCTTTCTTTCTTTTTTCTTCGGGTAATTTACCAGTAACAATAGAAATAAATATAATATTATCTATACCTAAAATAATTTCTAAAAAAGTTAAGGTTAAAAGAGCAATCCATGCGTCTAGTTGTAAAAATACTTCCATTTTTTATATTTTAATTTTCTAATTTAAAAACAGTTCCTCTTTGTTTTTGGGTTTCACCCACAAAAGAAAATTCAAAAATATATCCTTTTTCATCAGTAGTCAATATTTTCATATGAACGGCTTTTTTCTCGGCTCTATTTTTTGGTTTTATGTTTTTTAAAACATATTCACAGTCATTAATCCATCTAATATCAAAGGTGTCTATTGCACCGTTAAATTCTTCAATTTGATATTTTTCAGTACGTGAAAACTCCGAACGTTGTTTTTTACCTTCTATTTCTTGCTCAAACACAAAAGTACCCGTTTTAAAGTCGGCACAATTTCTTTCTGCTGTATAACAAGAAGTTAATAGTATACTACAACAAAAAAGTATAATTAGTTTTTTCATATTAATTTGGGTCGTTAAAAATGCCTTTAACAACGGTTGTTACACCTTTAAATAGCATATAAATAGCTAATAAAAATAAAATTATTCCAACTGTTAAAACAGGGTAATAATATGGGTGTTCTTCGTTTTTAAAAGCACTGTTAATAATTACAGGACTCATAAATAATAAGGGCAATGTAATTGCTAATATTTTTATGCCTTTAAAAAGTAATACTTTGTTAGTTGCCATTTGTATTGTTTTTTACCATTGCTACACTTGTTCTAACCGATTTGTGTTTTTTTAATAATTCAGCTGCTTCTTCGTAAGTTAATTGCGTTTCTGCCATAATCATTTTTACACCTCTGTCAACTAACTTATCATTGCTCAGTTGCATATCGACCATTTTATTGCCTTTTACTTTGCCTAATTTAATCATGGTTGCAGTAGAAATCATGTTTAAAACTAATTTTTGAGCCGTTCCTGCTTTCATTCGGCTGCTGCCTGTTACAAATTCAGGACCTACAATAACTTCAATAGGCTGTTTTGCTGCTAAACTAAGCGGACTACCAGCGTTACAAGTAATACAAGCAGTTGGAATATTATTTTGGTTGCAAGCTTCTAATCCACCAATAACATACGGTGTAGTTCCCGATGCTGCAATGCCAATAACCATATCGTTTTGGCTAATTCGGTGTTTTTTTAAATCTTCCCAAGCCTGTGTGGTGTGGTCTTCTGCATTTTCTACTGCGTTGCGAATAGCATGGTCACCACCTGCAATTATTCCTATTACGGTGTTTGGGCTTACGCCGAAAGTGGGCGGACATTCCGATGCGTCTAAAATTCCCATTCTACCAGAAGTTCCAGCGCCTATGTAAAACAAACGACCTCCTTTTTGTAATTGAGAAACTGCCGTTTTTATTACAGTTTCTATTTGCGGTAAGGCTTTTTCTATGGCTAAAGGTACGGTCTTGTCTTCCTTATTTATACTTTTTAGTAAAGTAGCCACATCCATTTTTTCTAAGTTGTTGTAATGCGAATCTTGTTCTGTGGTTTTAGTAAAAGACATAGTTTTTTATATAAAGTAAGCTAATAAAATACCAAGTAAAATTACAGAAATTTTGGCAAGATTAAAAGTATGACCTTCGCTACTTTCAAAAATAATAGTAGAAGAAATATGAAATAATATACCAATAACAATTCCCGAAATAGGAGCGTAGTATTCAATTAAAAAAGGTAAATGTCCAGACAAATACGTGCCAATAGGTGTCATTAATGCAAAACCAACCATAAAGACAAATAATGCTTTTTTAGGTAGTTGTGCTTGTCTAAAAAAAGTGGTTAAAATTATTGCAATAGGGAAGTGGTGAATGGCAATTCCCACCGCTAAATGATTGTGTTGGTGAATTGGCATTCCTTCTAAAAGTGCGTGTAAACACAAACTAAAAAACAAAACCCAAGGCATTTTTTTAAACGGCTCATGACTGTGAACATGCCCGTGTTCTGCTCCTTTAGACAAGTATTCTAATATAATTTGAAACACAATTCCCAGCATAATAAATACACCCAAAGCACTTTTATGTTCGTGATGGTGTTCTGCTTCATGATGCAAATCGGCTTCGTACACTTCGGGTAATAAATGCATAACGGTAAGCGATAATAAAAACGCACCACTAAAAGCCAAAAGTAATTTTAAGTTCTTTTTGTTTTTTGGTTCAAAGTAAATAGCTATTACATAACCCAAAAGCACTGCTAATAGTGGGAAAAGATAAACAGTAGGTTCCATTATTTAAATATCATAATTAGTCGTTTCGACTGGTTTTTGTAGAATTTTTTAAGCTTGTAATCTCCAAAAGTATCTAATAGATAAATACCTGCATCGTTCATTATAGTTTCAAAATCTTCAAGACGAAGGGCTTGTACTTTTTCGGTAAAAAAATGATCTTTACCATCAGCATTAAAAGCTATTTCTTTAAAAATATGGTTGTCTTTTACGTAGCGTTTAATGTTAAAATCGATGCCGTCTACCGTTTTAATTTCGGTAGGAACTAAATTTTCAATTACATAATCTACATTCATAAAATCTATACAAGCAAAACCGTATTCGGTTAAACTCTCTTTTATCGCACTAAGTGTTTTTAGATTGTCTGCATCATCGTTAAAATATCCAAAACTAGTAAACAAATTAAAAATAGCATCGTATTTTTCGGTTAAAGGTTCGCGCATATCGTGCACTTTAAAAACCAGTCTTTCGTTACTTTTTTCTTGAGCTGCTTTTATGCTGTTTTCAGACAAATCTACACCTGTAACCTGATACCCAAGCTCATTTAAAAATACGGAATGACGTCCTTTACCACAAGCTAAATCCAATATTTTAGCATCTTCTGGAAGGTTTAAGTATTGCGTTAAGTTGTCCATAAAGAGCTGTGCTTCGTTATAGTCCCTGTCTTTATATAAAATGTGATAATATTCGGTATCAAACCAAGAAGCAAACCAATTGTCTTCTTTTGGGCTTTTATTCGTATTTAATTGCTTTTGCATTTCATTCATCTTGCAAATTTAATGTATTTTTGTGCTTTATTACCAAAATTCAATTAAAGAAAGTTGATTTTTGTGTTTGTAATTTTAAATGCCAACGGGGCAATAGTACTAAAAATGGAAAATTTTAAAATGGTAGCCAAAACCTTATTTGGTTTTGAAGATATATTAGCAAATGAGCTTACGCAATTAGGCGCTCAAAATGTGCAAAAAGGGGTTAGAGTTGTAACTTTTGAGGGTGATAAGGGATTTATGTACAAAGCCAATTTAGGTTTGCGTACTGCACTTAAAATTTTAAAACCCATTCATACATTTAAAGCAAGTAACGAAAACATGCTTTATAAAGGCATTCAGCAAATTGATTGGGCAGATTATTTAAGCACACACCAAACGTTTTTAATAGATACTACTTTGCATTCGGATAAGTTTAACCACAGTCAGTTTGTGGCTTTAAAGTCTAAAGACGCCATAGTGGACCAATTTAGAGAAAAAACAGGGGAGCGTCCGGATATTGATAAAGATTTTCCCGATTTAAAATTACACGTGCATATAGACCGCGAAATGGTTACGGTTTCTTTGGATACATCTGGGGAATCATTACACCGTAGAGGTTATAAAACCGCTACAAATATTGCTCCTATAAACGAAGTTTTAGCTGCCGGAATGTTGATTTTATCAGGTTGGGATGGCGAAACCAATTTTATGGATCCTATGTGTGGTAGTGGAACTATTTTGACAGAAGCCGCTATGATTGCTTGTAACATTCCTGCAAATATTAACAGAAAAGAGTTTGCTTTTGAAAAATGGAACGATTGGGATAGCGAATTATTCGATAAAATTTTAGATTCTTTACTAAGTAAAACACGTGATTTTCATCATAAAATAATTGGTTACGATAAAGCTCCAAGTGCGGTTAAAAAAGCAATTGATAACATACACAATGCTAATTTGAGTGAGTTTATAACCATAACAGAACAAGATTTTTTTAACACAGAAAAAGAGTTAGAAGGTAAATTACACATGGTATTTAATCCGCCTTATGGCGAACGTTTAGATATTCAATTGGAGCGTTTTTATAGAGAAATAGGGGATACCTTAAAGAAAAATTATTCTGATACAGATGCTTGGTTTATTACAGGAAACATAGAAGCTTTAAAGTTTGTAGGCCTAAGACCAAGTAGAAAAATTAAACTGTTTAACGGTAAATTAGAAGCTCGTTTTGCCAAATACCAAATGTATGCAGGTAGTAAAAGAGCAAAATTTAATAATTTTGAAGACAATTAGTCTTTATAAAAAATAACAACATGTCAAAAAAAATAAAATCGTTACTATATAACTTCTTAGGCTTTCTGGTTTTTTATGTACCGGCTTATATATTGGTTATGAAATTTTCTTCGTTTCAAGGTTTTTGGATACCTGCTATTGCGGCAGTTATTTCAACCATTTTAGCACCTAAGTTTCAGGCAATAAAAGGGCAAACTGGTGAAAAAATTTATATGAAATGGATTTTTAGAAAAGGTGTAAAAGAGGTGAAGTAGGAAGATTTAAAATCTTTTATCTTTCAGCAAAGCGATCTTTTCTCTATTATCTAAAATTTTACTTTCTTAAAAACGGAATTTGATATGTAATGGTGTAATTTAAACCTACGCCAATATTTCCTCCATAGTTTTTATGAAAACCCGGAATGTATAAATTGTCAAAATTAGCTGGTTTTTTATCTCCTATTTTATAATTTAATCGGGCAGAAAAACCAATAAAAACATTGTTAATCACTTCTGCTTTTATACCTGCCACAAACTCTAACCAATTAGCGGTTAAACCATCAAATTTTTCACCACTTTGTTGGTTGTTTTCACCATAATAATTAGAAGCATCGTAAATACTGTAACTGTTTAAAGTTTGGCTAAAAGTACTTGCTCCGTATCGAATACCGGTATAAATCATGTTGTTTAAATCCAACCAATTTTTGTGCGCGTTATAGTCTAAACCAATTTTAAAGTACGTTCCTTTTGTTGTAAAATTCATGTGGTCATCGTCTATCGTGTAATTTTCGTTACCCAATTCGGCAGCAACATACACTTTATTTGTAATGCGTAAATCACCTACAACTTCTATACCTTGGTAGTTTTTATCTAAAAGGGTTTTGGTTAATTTAAAGGCATCAATACCCACACGAAGTCCATACGGTTTTTTATAGGTAATGGTATCGGTTTGAGCCGTTGCGTTTAATGCAAAAATGACTAAAAATAGACTAAAAATAGATTTTAACATGTACAGTAGTTTCATTGGTTATTACACTATTTTCAATTTCTATATTTTGTATCCAGTTATCGGTATCGGCAGTTAATGCTACACCGTTTGTGTCGTTTAAAGTAAAATTAGTTTTAAAGCCACAACCTCTAGATACATAGACTTCGTTTCGAGAATAATTTACCGTTAGGGTGTCAGTATTTGTTTCGTTTTCGTCTGTATAATTCTGAATAAATAAAAAGGTACTGCTGTCGGCTGTAGTTTTTAAAGGAATACCAGCTTTAAAACTATCATTTGCTCCGTTTACACTTTGGTTTATTGCGGTTTCGTTACCTTCTCCAAAAACAGCAAAATCAACTGGACTTTTTTCTAAACTGGTATCTGTAATATCGTAAAAAGAAAACACCATTTTAGGTGTAGTTGCTTGATCGCAAATATCATCTTTCTCGCAGCTTAAAAGCATTGAAATACTACATAAAAGTACAGCTAATTTTTTCATTTATTTTCTTTTTTCTAATAATACCACATTTTCTACGTGATGCGTTTGCGGAAACATATCTACAGGTCTAACACGTGTAACTTGATACATTTCGTCTAACAGTGCTAAATCTCTCGCTTGCGTTCCGCTATTACAACTTACGTAAACAATTTTTTCGGCACCAATTTTTAATAACTGAGCAACCACATCTTTATGCATTCCGTCTCTTGGTGGGTCGGTAATTACAACGTCTGGCTGACCGTGAGTAGCAATAAAAGCATCGTTAAAAACATTTTTCATGTCACCAACAAAAAACTCACAATTGTCTATTTTATTGCGAACTGCATTTGCTTTTGCATCTTCAATAGCATCTGGAACGGCTTCTACACCTATTACTTTTTTTGCCTTTTTAGACACAAATTGAGCAATGGTTCCTGTACCTGTATATAAATCGTAAACTACTTCATTACCCGTTAAACCTGCAAAATCTCTTGTAATTTTATACAAATTATAGGCCTGTTCTGAATTGGTTTGGTAAAAAGATTTAGCATTTATACTAAAGTGCAAACCTTCCATTTCTTCTAAAATATACAAACGTCCTTTAAACAACTGAATGTCTTGGTCGTAAAGCGTGTCGTTTGCTTTTTGATTTATCACATATAATAATGATGTAATATTTGGGAAGGTTTCTGCCAAATGGTTTAAAAGCAATTCTCTGTTCTCTTTTTCGTCGTCAAAAAACTGAATTAAAACCATTATTTCGCCAGTAGAAGCGGTTCTAATCATTAAAGTTCTTAATAACCCATGATGATCTCTAGGGTTAAAAAAGGTTAAATTGTTTGCATTCGCAAAATCTCTAACTTCGTTTCTTATGGCATTAGAAGGATCTTCTTGTAAATGGCATTTTTTAATGTCTAAAATTTTATCCCACATTCGAGGAATATGAAATCCTAACGCATTTTTATTGTCTAATTCTTCGTTGCTTTGTATTTCTTCTAACGTCATCCAACGGGCATTAGAAAAACCGAACTCCATTTTATTACGGTAGAAAAATTGCTTTTCCGAGCCTAAAATAGGTTCAAATTCGGGTAATTCTATTTTACCAATACGTTTTAGGTTATTAGCAACTTCTTGGTTTTTATAAAAAAGTTGTTGTTCATATTTCATGTTTTGCCATTTGCAACCACCACAAACGCCAAAATGTTCACAAACGGCTTCTATACGGTTTGCAGATTCTTTATGAATTTTTATTGCTTTACCTTCGTAATATTGTTTGCGTTTTTTCTGGGTTTGTATGTCAACCACATCACCAGGAACCACATTGGGTACTAAAATTATTTTTCCGTCGGGTGCTTTACCAATCGATACGCCTTTGGCTCCAGCATCTAAAATCTCTATATTTTCAAAAATTGCTCTATCTGTTCTTTTTCTTCCCATGGCACAAAAATAAGGATTGTTGGTGGTTTTTGATAAATTATTTTACTTTTATAAAAAAAAATAAAAAACATGCATACGCACTTGGTATTACTTAGCGGAATTAACGTTTCTGGACACAACATGATTAAAATGGACGCACTTAAAAAAGCGCTAGAAAATAACGGTTACCAAAATGTAATAACCTATATACAGTCGGGTAATGTGTTTTTAACCACCGAAGAAGAAGATGCAGCTACGGTTAGTTTTAAAGTAAAACAACTTATTTTTACGGCTTTTGGATTTGATGTGCCTTGTATTATAATTACCAAAAATAATTTAGAAGCTTGTTTTAAGAATAATTCATTTTTTAAAGAGCAAAATGCAGATACCAAGCAATTGTATGTAGCTTTTGTGTCTAAAGATTTAAATACAAATGCTATAAACGATTTAAAAATGAGTAGCGTAAAGCCCGATTTGGCTCAGGTTGACGGTGCTCAAATTTATTTAAAATACATAAGTGGAGCTGGTAAAACCAAATTAGATCAACGCTACATTAAGAAAAAATTAAATACGGCTGTTACCATTAGAAACTGGAATACCATTACTAAACTTTTAGAAATGTATAATGAATACAACTAAATTGTTTTATAAAAATGGTTATATTTTGTAGATTTGTCAAAATAATGGGTGATTTCTCTCCAAAAGTAGGAATCGAAAGTATTTATTTTAAAATTTATTAAATGTCATTACGTTCAAAAAGTTCAGCTGAAGCTATTGCTTTAGAAAATAAACACGGAGCTCACAATTATCACCCACTACCTGTTGTATTAAGCAAAGGAAAAGGGGTGCATGTTTGGGATGTGGAAGGAAAGCAGTATTACGATTTTTTATCGGCTTATTCGGCTGTAAACCAAGGGCATTGTCATCCTGCTATTGTGGGAGCAATGAATGAACAAGCAGAAACATTAACTTTAACTTCTCGTGCCTTTTTTAATGATAAATTAGGTGTGTATGAAAAATACGTAACCGACTATTTTGGTTTTGATAAAGTGTTACCTATGAATACAGGAGCCGAAGCAGTTGAAACGGCTATTAAAATATGTAGAAAATGGGCTTACGAAGTAAAAGGAATAAAGGAGCAAGAGGCTCAAATTATTGTTTGTGAAAACAATTTCCACGGAAGAACCACTACAATTATTTCTTTTTCTAACGATGAAAATGCACGTAAAAACTTTGGTCCTTATACAGATGGTTTTATTAAAATTGAATACGATAATTTAAAAGCTTTAGAAGCTGCATTAACATCGTCTAAAAATATAGCTGGGTTTTTAGTAGAGCCTATTCAAGGTGAAGCTGGAGTTTATGTACCAAGTGAAGATTTTATTAAAGAAGCAAAACGCCTTTGTGCTGCTCATAACGTATTGTTTATTGCAGATGAGGTACAAACAGGAATTGCTAGAACAGGTTCTTTATTGGCTGTTTGTGGTAATTGTTCTTGTGAGAATAAATGTGAAAAACAAGCCAATACGTATACTCAACCGGATGTTTTAATTTTAGGTAAAGCTCTTTCTGGAGGTGCGTACCCTGTATCTGCGGTTTTAGCAAATGATGCTATTATGAATGTGATTAAACCAGGTCAGCACGGTTCTACTTTTGGTGGAAATCCAGTTGCTGCTGCAGTTGCTATGGCAGCTTTAGATGTGGTTAACGATGAGCATTTAATTCAAAATGCACGTGCTTTAGGAGATTTATTTAGAGCAAAAATGAACGAATACATTGCAACTAGTAATGTGGTTAATTTAGTAAGAGGAAAAGGATTGTTAAATGCTATTGTAATTAACGATCACGAAGAAAGTGAAACGGCTTGGAATATTTGTATGAAACTTTCTGAAAATGGATTGTTGGCAAAACCAACACACGGAAATATAATTCGTTTTGCACCACCACTTGTAATTTCAGAAGCTCAATTATTAGATTGTGTTGCTATAATTACAAAAACATTAAAAGAGTTTGAAAACTAAGATTTTAAAACAATAAAATAAATATTAGCTGTCTATAATGGGCAGCTTTTTTTATTGTTCTATTGTACTATTATCGCTAAAATTTTGTTCTACAACTTCCCAATTTATGGCTTTAAAGAAATTGAAAATATAATCGTTTTTATTAAAATTATATTTTAAAAAGTAAGCATGTTCATTAAGGTCTAATGCTAAAATAGGATTTCCTTTTTGTATAAATGAAGGTAAAATAGGGTTGGTTAAATTGGAAGAGTGAACCAAATTTAATCCACCGCTTTTATTTTGAATAAGCCAAATCCAACCGTTAGTATTTGCTCTTGCTAATGTTGTGAATTCAGATTTTAAAGCTGTATAAGAACCAAAATCCTTTGTGATTTGTTCCATTAGTTGTCCTTTAGGATTGTTGTAATTTTCTTTTCCTAAAATAGAGAAGAAAAAGCTATGGTTGTAATAATCTACCGCTAACTCTTCAAGTTCTCTCTCGCTACTTTTTAAACTTTTAAGCATTGGTACTATTTTACTTTCTTTATAAGAAGTTTCTTCAATAGCTTTGTTTAGCTTTTCAGTAATTTTAACATAGTAAGTTGCATAATGCAATTCCATGGTTTTAGCATCTATAAAAGGCTTGTACTCGTCGTATTCGAACTTTAATTCCGTTAAGTCAAAATTACCATCTGTAATTTCTACATCTTTCGGGCTTCCTATGTCTTTGGTTGATGTAACTTCTGGATCGGGAATCATTACTTCTTCTAAATTACTATTGTTACCACAGCTATTTAGTAAACTTAACAATGCTATTGAAAAAGTAATTTTAAAGATTCTCATTTTGTTCTTTTAATAAGTCATTAATAATTTTAATGTACTCAGTTTTTGCATCATTTTGACTAAGGTGTTTTACTTGCATCCAGGCATTTGTTTTAAATGCGTGACGTAAATCAATCATGTCTTGCGAGGCGTTTGGCTGTTGTGTTTTACCAGAAGAAGCTTGTTTGTATAAACCATATAAAACCAATTGTAGATCCTGCGGAACAGATTCCTGCGGAATTAGATTGGCGTTTTCAAACGCTTCGTCAAACAATTGATCTAAATTTTCTAAGCTCATAATTATTTTTTGGCAATTATAGTTTTTGCTCCAATTGCTTTTTCACCCAATTTTACATTTATTTCAGTTCCAATAGGGAAGTATAAATCTACTCTAGAACCAAATTTTATAAATCCAGCGTCTGCACCTTGAACAGCTCTTTGTCCTACTTGCGCATAATTTACAATTCTTCTTGCTAAAGCTCCAGCAATTTGGCGGTACATAATTTCGCCATAAACACGGTTGTTTACTACAACTGTTGTACGCTCATTTTCTTCGCTTGCTTTTGGGTGCCATGCTACTAAATACTTTCCAGGGTGGTATTGGCTATATTTTACTACTCCGTTAGTTGCATAACGTGTAACGTGCACATTTAAAGGAGACATAAATATAGAAACCATTAAACGTTTGTCTTTAAAATATTCAGGTTCAAAAACCTCTTCTATAACTACAACTTTTCCGTCAACAGGAGCAAGTACATGATTGTCGCTATTGTCAACTGTTCTTTTAGGGTTTCTAAAAAACTGTAAAATTAAAATTAAAAATACAATAGCTAAAATTGTAACTCCTGCTCTAAGCCAGGGTATTGCAATAAAATAATCGGTTGCTAATAATAAAGCTACCACTAAAACTACACTACCAAAAATAATTTTTGAACCTTCTTTATGAAACATAATTTTTTATTAAATAAAATAAATAAATAAACGGAACTACAAATATAATACTATCTAACCGATCTAAAATACCTCCGTGACCTGGCATTATTTTTCCACTGTCTTTTACACCTGCTGATCTTTTAAATTTTGACTCTATTAAATCGCCAATAGTACTAAAAACACTAACGATTAATGCAATTATTATCCAAATATAAGGTGAATTTGCATTAATATAATAGTTTGCTAGTAAAAGACCGCAAATTACGGTAAATATCATTCCGCCTACAAATCCTTCAATTGTTTTTTTTGGCGAAATACTCGGAAATAATTTATTTTTACCAAAATTTTTACCAACAAGGTACGCAAAAGTATCGTTTGTCCAAATTAAAATAATTATGGATATAAATATTTTTGGGCGGTAATTTATTCCGTCGAATGGTATTTTTAAAGCAATTATAAAGGGTAAAATAATATAACCTATAAAGTACATGAAATCTAACTTTTTTGGATTTTCCTTTTGCAAAAAAAGATTGTAAATCAAATAGAATAGTGTAGTTACAGAAAACAGTGTAATTATATAATCTAAGTTTTCGAGTTTGTTATTAAAATGAGGATATATAAACACTAAACTTAAGGCTGCAATACTTATTAAAAGCCATTTGTTTAAGTTTACTAATTTAGAAAACTCAAAACTAGCAATAAGTAAAAATGTACCAAATAAAGCAAAAAAACTTTCTTTAGAAAAAGTAACACAAAAAAGTAAAAGAACTACATATACAATTCCAGAAGCCAGTCTAACTAAAGTTTCGTTCATAGAATTAAAGGTCTTCTAACAGAAGCAAGTATAAATTTTTAGGATTGTTCCCATAATTTAAAAAATCTTGTTCTCCTACATGTTTTGTGTTGTAGTTAGTAATTGTAGTAATATTAGATGGGTATTCTTTAGTGTATTTATTTTTTAAAAAACGCATTCCATCACTTTTTGTTTTTACAATTTGACTTGTGGTAGCATAAACTACAAAATTTACAGGTAAATCGTTTGGCTTTTTTTGTTGTATTTGAGAAGATGAAAAAAGAACAGCTCCATCATCTGCAATTAAACTTTCGCAAGTTGTGAAAATAAAATTTGCGTTATCGTTTGTTGTTTTGTTAAGGTTGTTTTCCTTTAGTAAATGCATTAGTCTGTCTTCGTTACAAATCACATCTTTTTCAAACCAATCGTTTTCCACTAATATATTAACAAAGTTTTCTTGAAGCTCAACTGGGTTCTCGCAGTAAATAAATTTACCACCATTTTCAATAAAATTATTGGTAAATAACTCGTCTGTAGGAACTTCTTCAGTTGGTATATAAGGACTTTGATTTGTGTTTTCGTCAGATTCAGAATCTGAAATTGATCCAAAAAGTTTTCTAAATAGATTCATACACTGCTAAAGCATTAATTTAGCTCAAAGATAAAAAAAAACTCAAGCTAAAAAAATAGTCTGAGTTTTTATTTTTAAATCGAAGTTAAGCTTTATAAGGTTTCTATTACTTCTTCTTTTTCAAAAGGTCTTTTTCCAAAAATGTTTTGTAAATCATCTTTAAATATAACTTCTTTTTCAATAAGTATATCTGCTAATTGTTCTAATTTATCTTTGTTATCATTCAATAAGTTAATAGCTCTTTGGTATTCTTTTTCAATGATTGCAGAAATTTCAGTATCAATAACCTTTGCAGTTTCTTCAGAATAAGGCTTAGAGAAATTATAATCACTTTGACCAGAAGAATCGTAATACGTAATATTACCTATTTTTTCATTCAATCCGTAAATAGTAACCATTGCTCTCGCTTGTTTAGTCACTTTTTCTAAATCGCTTAATGCTCCAGTTGAAATTTTATTAAATATCACTTTTTCTGCAGCTCTACCACCCATGGTAGCACACATTTCGTCTAGCATTTGCTCAGGACGAACAATTTGGCGCTCTTCTGGTAAATACCAAGCAGCTCCTAAACTTTGTCCTCTAGGTACAATTGTAACTTTAATTAATGGTGCAGCGTGTTCTAGCATCCAACTTACTGTTGCATGTCCCGCTTCGTGAATGGCTATGGCTCTTTTTTCTTCTGGAGTAATGATTTTGTTTTTCTTTTCTAAACCACCAATAATTCTATCTACAGCGTCTAAAAAGTCTTGCTTATCGACCGATTTTTTGTTTTTACGTGCAGCAATAAGTGCAGCTTCGTTACATACGTTTGCTATATCAGCTCCCGAAAAACCAGGTGTTTGTTTGGCTAAAAAGTCAACATCTAATTCTTCCGATTTTTTTAATGGCTTTAAGTGTACCGCAAATATTTGTTCACGCTCCTTAACATCTGGTAAATCGACAAAAATTTGTCTGTCAAAACGTCCCGGACGCATTAATGCTTTGTCTAAAACATCAGCACGGTTTGTTGCAGCAAGTACAATTACATTGGCATTAGACCCAAAACCATCCATTTCGGTTAGTAATTGGTTTAATGTATTTTCTCTCTCGTCATTACCACCTGTCATGCTGTTTTTGCCTCTTGCTCTACCAACTGCATCTATTTCGTCAATAAAAATAATTGCAGGCGATTTTTCTTTTGCTTGTTTAAATAAGTCACGTACTCTTGATGCACCAACACCTACAAACATTTCAACAAAATCTGATCCAGATAAAGAGAAGAAAGGTACTTTTGCTTCGCCGGCAACAGCTTTAGCTAAAAGAGTTTTACCTGTTCCTGGAGGTCCAACTAATAAGGCACCTCTTGGTATTTTACCACCAATATCTGTGTATTTTGTTGGGTTTTTAAGAAACTCAACTATTTCTTCTATTTCTTCTTTTGCACCTTCTAATCCGGCTACATTTTCAAAAGTAATTTTTACATTATTTTTTTCATCGAATAAACGAGCTTTCGATTTTCCAATATTGAAAATCTGACCTCCTCCGCCACCTCCTCCGCCAGACATGCGTCTCATCATAAAAATCCAAAGGGCAGCAATTAAAATAAACGGGATAAGCATTGATAGTAAGTCACCCCAAATACTTTCAGGTTCATTTTCAAATGAATCTATTTTTTTGTCAGCCAGAGCTTGGTTTAAGCGTTCTTCGTAAACGTCATTTTTTAAACCAACTTCTGTAATATAATGTGGGCCTAATTCGTTTTTTTTATTAAAAACGTCTAGTGCTACTTTTTTGTGTTCGGCTTTAGAAACAGCCTCTTTTTTAAGGTAAATAATTGCTTTAGCTCCACTTTTAGTCACTTTTGCAATATCTCCATTGTCTAACATTCCGTAAAACTTAGAAATAGAAATGTTTTCTCTAGTTCCTTTAGAAAGGTCGTTATTAAAAAGACTTATTGCTATTAATCCACCAATTACTATGGCGTATATTAACCAAGGACTGAATTTAGGTTTGATTAATTTAGGTTTTTTTTCTTCTGACATGTATTTTTTATTTACTTGCTAATGTAGTTATTTTTGCATCTCCCCATAGTTCTTCTATGTTGTAATGCTCACGAATTGGTTTTTGAAAAATGTGAACAACTACATTTACAAAGTCCATAAGTACCCATTCTGCATTTTCTTGACCTTCAATGTGCCAAGGCTTTTCGTGAATTTCTTTTGAAACTAATTTTTGTACCGAATTAGCTATTGCGTTTACTTGCGTGTTTGAGTTTCCGTCGCAAACTATAAAATAATCAGTAGCTGTATTATCTAATTCTCGTAGATCTAATATGTTTATGTTTGAACCTTTAACTTCTTCTATTCCTTTTATAATGTGTGCAACCAAATCATCGTTGCTTACTTTAATTTTTCCCATTTAATTTTTTATGTTTGTGCAAAGTTACCAAATTTTGCTTTCAAATTTTAATCTTAACACAACATTAAAATTTTTACTTTTGTTTTATGAAAATAATCAAACTTAGTGCCATACCCTCAACCAATTTGTTTTTAAAAAATTTGGCTACGGATTCTAACACTCAAGACTTTACGGTTGTAGTTGCAGAATCGCAAACCGATGGAGTAGGGCAACGTGGTAATAAGTGGGTTGTGGAAGAAGGTAAGAACTTAACCTTTAGTGTTTTAGTTAAAGATTCGCATCTTTATTTTAAAACAATTTTCGACTTAAATGTGTACGTTTCCGTTTGTGTTATTTCGGTTTTAAAACGTTTTTTTAATTTGAAATTTCATTGTAAATGGCCAAACGACATTTTGGCAGAAAACAAAAAAATAGCTGGCATATTAATAGAAAACACTTTAAAAGTAGGAGATAAACGTGATAGTATAATAGGTATAGGTTTAAATGTTAATCAAATACAGTTCGAAAACTTACCTGCTGCAAGTTCATTATCCCTTTTGTTAAAACAAAATATAGACAAAGAACAACTGCTTACAGGTTTATTAAGTGAATTAGAAAACCAGTTGCCTTTGTTTTTACAATCTAAAACTACTTTTTGGCAAAAATACCATTCTTTCCTTTTTAAAATTAATACACCAATGGCATTTAAAAATGACGAGCGAGGTACTTTTATGGGTATTATAAAAGGCGTTTCTCAATTAGGTATGTTAGAAGTGGAATTAGAAGATGAAAAAACAATAGAATTTGCTTTTAAAGAAGTGCAAATGCTTTACTAATTTACAAATCATAAAAAAAAGCTAATTCCTTTTTGTTTGGGGCGTCTAAAATTTATTTTTTAAGTAACTTTGTGTTTCTAAAATTAGAACCATGATTTTATCTAAAATATTCAGTTTTTTATCTTCATCACGTTTAATGGCCTTGCTTTTTGTATCCTTTGCAGTTTCTATGGCTGCAGGTACTTTTGTCGAAAGTGAATACAATACAGATACTGCTCGTATTTGGGTTTACAATGCTTGGTGGTTTGAGCTAATTATGGTGCTTTTTGTATTTAATTTTGTGGGTAACATATCCAAATATCGTTTATTGCGCAAAGAAAAATGGGCAACTTTACTTTTGCACCTTTCTTTTATACTTATTATTGTTGGTGCGGGTGTAACACGCTATTTAAGTTACGAAGGAGTTATGCCTATTAGAGAAGGCGAAACGGCAACAACTATTTATTCAGACAAAGCTTATGTTACCGCTTTAGTAGATGGCAATTACCAAGGAGAACCTAGACGAAGAACTTTCGAAAAAGGATTGTACTTATCTCCCGTTACATCTAACAAATTTACTTTAGATGGTTTTTTTAACGAAACTACTTTTGAGGTTACTTACAAAGACTTTATTATGAATGCGGTGGAAACCATTACCGAAGACGAATCGGGGGTTTATTATTTAAAAATGGTAGAATCTGGTGATGGAACGCGTCATGAGCATTATTTAAAAGAGGGTGAAGTACAAAATATTCATAATATATTATATGCCTTTAATAAAGAAACAGAAGGCGCAATAAACATCATAAAAAAAGACAACGAGTATTTTATAAAAGCGCCTTTTGAAGGCGATTACATGCGAATGGCAGACCAAGCAAAAGGCAAAGTTGCTGCAGATAGTTTGCAGGTTTTAAACCTTCGTTCTTTATATAATATGGCTAATACTAGTTTTGTTTTTCCTGAATTTGCTAAAAAAGGAAAGAAAACATACGTGTCTAATAACGATTTTAAAGATAAAAAAACAGATGATGTTTTAGTTGTAAATCTTACTGCAAATGGAGAAACTAAAGAACTTACTTTAGTTGGTTCGGCAGGTAAACAAGGTATTCCGCAATCGGTAACTATTGGCGATTTAGATTACACTTTGTTTTTTGGAAGTAAATTATACGAATTGCCTTTTGCTCTAAAACTAGACGATTTTATTGCAGATAAATACCCAGGAACCGAAAAAAGATATGCAGCTTTTAAAAGTAAATTAGAACTTATTGATAAATCACAAAATAAAAGTTTTAAAGACAGCGTGTATATGAATCATATATTAGATTATGGCGGTTTTCGTTTTTTTCAATCGGGTTTTGACCCAGATGAAAAAGGAACTATACTTTCTGTAAACCACGATTTTTGGGGAACTTGGATTACCTACATTGGTTACTTTTTGTTATACTTAGCTATGATGGCAATTTTGTTTGATAAAAACACCCGTTTCAGCGATTTGAAAAAGCGTTTGGATAAAGTAAAACTTAAAAAAGAAGCCTTAAGTCTGTTTTTAATTTTTGGTTTTGTAACCGCTCAAGCTCAAGACGATCATGATCATACAGCGTCTGATGATATTAAACTAAAAGAAATTTTAAATAAGTATAAAGTAGATGCTTCACATGCTGCAGAGTTCGGAAAATTAATTATTCAAGACGATGGCGGTAGAATGAAACCTATTAATACTTTTTCGTCAGAATTGCTTAGAAAAGTTTCTAAAAGCGATACGTACGAAGATTTTAATGCCGATCAGGCTTTTCTCTCTATGACGCAGTTTCCGAGGTATTGGTATAATGTACCTGTAATTTATTTGCCAAGAGGAAACGACAGTATTAGAAAAACCATTGGTATTGATACAAGTGAAAAATACGCTCGTTTAATTGATTTTTTCGATGCGAAAGGAAATTATAAACTCAGTCAATTATTAGACGATGCGGCTCATGCTGCTATTCCAAATAAGTTTCAAAAAGATTTTATAGAAACAGACAAAAAAGTAAATTTATTATACTCGGCTGTAAGCGGCCCAATTTTAAAAGTATATCCAATTCCAAACGATGCAAATAACAAATGGGTTTCGTATTTAGAAATGGGTGAAGCTCCAAAAGGAACAGCTTTAGACAGTATTAAAAATGTAATTCCGTTTTATTTAGACGCGTTAAGCAAGGCAGCTGTTTCTAACGATTATGCTTTGGCTAATAGTTTGCTAACAGGTTTAAGCAAATACCAACACCAGTTTGGTGGTGCTGTTATGCCTTCAGATGAAAAAGTACAAGCCGAAATAACCTATAACAAATACGATATTTTTAAAAATCTGTATTATTTGTATATGACAGCTGGTGTTTTAATGCTTTTGTTTGCAATTGTTCAATTGTTTACAAAATCTAGAGGTATAAAAATAACAGTTAATGTATTTCATGGTCTAATTATTTTCTTGTTTGTTTTACATACTATTGGTTTAATTGCTCGTTGGTATATTTCGGGTCACGCACCTTGGAGTGATGCCTACGAAAGTATGATTTATGTGGCTTGGGCAACTATGTTCTTTGGTTTGGCATTTGGACGACAGTCTAAACTTACCGTTGCATCTACTGCATTTGTTGCCTCTATGATTTTAATGATTGCCCACTGGAACTGGATGGATCCTGCAATTGCAAACTTACAACCTGTTCTAAACTCCTATTGGTTAATGATACACGTTGCTGTAATTGTGGCAAGTTATGGACCGTTTGCATTAGCAATGATAATTGGTTTAGTAACCTTGTTTTTAATGCTTTTTACCACAGAAAAAAACAAAGAACGCATGCGCCTTTCTATAGAAGAATTGTCTATAATAAACGAATTAGCACTTACCGTTGGTTTAGTAATGTTAACTATTGGTAACTTTTTAGGTGGTCAATGGGCAAACGAGAGTTGGGGCCGTTATTGGGGTTGGGATCCAAAAGAAACGTGGGCATTAATTAGTATAATGGTATATGCTTTTGTAATTCACATGCGTTTTGTTCCTGGTTTACGCAGTAAATGGTTTTATAACTTAATGAGTGTTGTTGCCTTTTATTCTATTATGATGACCTATTTTGGAGTTAACTTTTACCTTACAGGTTTACATTCTTATGCCAGTGGAGACAAAGTGGTTACGCCAACATTTGTTTATATATCGGTTGCTTGTTTGGCGGTATTAGGTACTTTTAGTTTTATAAAATACAATAAACACCTAAAGCGTTAGTCTTTTTTAGATTTAAAACGACTTCTAGTTTTGCCAAGTTTTTTAAGAATTTCTTTTTTCTCTTGGTGACGCATATGAACGTAATGGTGCTGTACGGTATTTATAAAACTTAAAATCATACCAATTCCAACAACTATATATAAAACCGTAAATAGTTTTCCAGAATCGGTTTGTGGAGTAAAATCGCCAAAACCTATTGTTGTTAAAGTAACCACCGAAAAATAAAAAGAATCAACATAGCTCCAACCCTCTAAATAATGATAAATAAGAGTGCCAGCTCCAATTATTAAAAGAGTTGTTATTAATAAATCGCGGTATTCTTCGTCTTTTATAAAAGAAATAAGGGTACGTATAAAAAACATTTTTTTATGTAAAGATATAAAAACAACTTAATTTTAATAGTTGTTTAGCTTTAAATACCACATATAAACCTTAATTTTGAAATAAAATAATATGAAAAAAGCACTAATTTTAGCTCTAACAATAACGCTTTTTTCTTGTAAAAACGAGAAAAAAGAAGTTCTAGAAACCGCTCAAAACACAGAATTTACATCTAATACTATGACTACAAAAAGCACAATTTATTCGTTTAAAGTTGAAGATATTAACGGACAAACCTTTGATTTTGAAAACCTAAAAGGCAAAAAGATTTTAATAGTAAATACCGCTTCAAAATGTGGTTTAACACCACAATATGAGCAATTACAACAGGTGTATGACGAAAACAAGAACAATAATTTTGTAATTGTTGGTTTTCCTGCAAATAATTTTGGTGCTCAAGAACCAGGAACAGAAAGTGAAATTGCTGCTTTTTGTCAAAAAAACTATGGTGTCACTTTTCCAATGATGTCTAAAATTTCAGTTAAAGGAGAAGACATGCATCCGCTTTATACATTTTTAACTAATAAAAGTGCAAACGGTTTACAAGACAGTGAAGTGGAATGGAACTTTCAGAAATACTTAATTGGCGAAGAAGGTTATCTAGAAAAAGTTCTTTCGCCTAGAGTTTTACCAACAGAAGATGAAATTGTAAGTTGGATAAAATCTTAATTGATTTGCAGTTGTAAAAAAACGGTATCGAGCCATTTATTAAATTTAAAAGCAGATTGCGGCATTGTTCCTATAATGGTGTAACCTGCTTTTTTGTGAAATTGGATACTGCTGGTATTTTCTCCATCTATAACTGCAATAAGGTTTTTTACATTATTTTTTTTAGCGTTTTCTATTAGTTCTAAAAGCAATTTTTTTCCAATTCCTTTTCCTGTAAATTCGGGTTTAATGTAAATAGATTGTTCTAAAGTAGGGTTAAAACCGGCTTTGTTTCTAAAAACATCATAGCTTGCAAAGCCTATTACTTCGTTATTAAATGTAGCAACCAAAGTAGGAAAACCTTTTTCTACTTTTGTTTTAAAAATAGTGATTTGAGTGTCAATATTTCTTTTGTCATAGTCGAAAATAGCAGTTGTATGTTCAATATGATAATTTATAATTTCTAAAATAGCAGATTGGTCTGCCTCGGTTGCGTTTCTAATTTCCATAGTTGTTTTCTCTGTTCAAAAGTAGAAAAAAAAGCAATCAAATCTTAATAAAAGCCTACGAGTTTGTATCTTTGTATAAATAATTAAAATAATGGTATATCCTAAAATTCCTTTAGCACAAAGTGTAATAGAATTGTGCAAACAAAACGGAATTAAACATATAATTATATCTCCAGGTTCTAGAAATGCTCCTTTAACCATTGGCTTTTCTCAAAATCCCTATTTTAGTTGTTACAGTATTGTTGACGAACGTTGTGCTGCCTTTTTTGCTTTAGGAATTGCACAGCAATTAAATGAGCCTACAGCTTTGGTTTGTACATCGGGTTCGGCCGTTTTAAACTATTATCCCGCTGTTGCGGAAGCGTTTTATAGTCAAATTTCATTAGTTGTTTTAAGCGCAGATAGACCATTAGATAAAATAGATATTGGCGACGGGCAAACCATTCGACAAGCAAATGTATTAGAAAAACACACCGTTTTTAATACCAATTTAAACGAAACTGCATCTAAAGAAAACGATATTTTAATTCAGAAAGCACTACACAGTACTATAAGTTTAAAAGGTCCAGCTCATATAAACATACCTTTTGAAGAGCCTTTATACGAAACTCTTTTAGAGCCAAGTTATTCACCTTTTATTTTGAATGAATCTGTAAATATGTCATCTGAAATTGATGTTATTGATTTTTCTAAAAAATGGAATTCAACGCTAAAAAAAGTAGTTTTAATTGGCGCTCAAATGCCCAATCAGTTGTCTCAAGAAACTATTGAAAGTTTAGGAAACGACCCAACAGTTAGTGTATGGGTAGAAAAGAATTCAAATACGCCGCATGCTACTTTTATAGATGCTTTAGATACATTTATAACGCCTTTAACAGAAAATGAGAAGGTTAATTTTAAACCCGATTTATTAATTTCTATTGGTGGAATGTTGGTTTCTAAACGTGTAAAAAAATATTTCAGAGATTTTAAACCTACCGAACATTGGCATATAGATACACTTAGAGCTTACGATACTTTTGGTGTTTTAACGCATCATATAAAAGAACAACCCAATACATTTTTTAATAAAATGTATGCTAGTACTTCTCACATTGTTTCTAATTACGCTTTAGAAATAAATAAACGATACGATGAATTAAAGGTTAAAAGAGAAGAGTATTTAGTTACAATTCCGTATTCCGATTTTATGGTTTACAATGCCATTGCAAAATGTTTACCTGCTAATTCTCACTTACAAAGCAGTAATAGTGCAGCTATACGTTATTTTCAATTAGTTGATTTGCCTTATACGGTTTCTGTTTTTTGCAACAGAGGAACTAGTGGTATAGATGGCAGTACAAGTACAGCCATTGGTTCAGCAGTTGCATCTAAAAAACCAACTATATTAGTTACTGGTGATATTAGTTTTTTTTACGATAGCAATGGTTTGTGGAATAATTACATTCCAAATAACTTTAAAATTATATTGGTAAATAATAAAGGTGGCGGTATTTTTAGAATATTACCAGGTCATAAAGAAAACGATACTTTTTCTACTTTTTTCGAAACACAACATAGTTTAGAAGCAGCACATCTTTGTAAAATGTATAATATAAATTACGATAGTGTTGTAAATGAACAAGAGTTGAACAGTAAACTGCAGCATTTTATCAATTTTGATGAATCACCTTCGTTATTAGAAATTATTACGCCAACAACTTTAAGTAGCAAAATATTACTAAATTTCTTTAAGGAAATCACTTAATCGATAAAAAATGTAGCTGTTTATTGGTTTAGTATTTTTATTTGTAGTTTTGGTTTAAATAAATATTTCAAACCCTATAAATTATAAAAATTATGAGTAAAAGAGATGAATTAATTGCAAAGTATGCTGCAGACATTAA